>JAFOFP010000013.1 GCA_017387285.1 Lachnospiraceae bacterium | reverse complement strand
TGCGAGGAACTGTAATGCTGATCGATAAGGTTGCGCTCCTGCACTGGCAGGACGGAAAAATTCTGAGCAGCCGTTCAAAGGGAAAGGATACCTGGTATCTTCCCGGCGGCAAGCGTGAAAGCAGCGAGTCGGATGTGGAGACACTGATTCGCGAGATACAGGAAGAACTGTCGGTATCGGTTGATCCCGAAACGGCGGTTTATTACGGGACCTTTGAAGCACAGGCCCATGGAAAGGCAGAAGGCATTACAGTCAGGATGACCTGCTATACAGCAGGTTTTTCGGGCACCCCTTTCCCTTCTCACGAGATCGAGGAGTTAAAGTGGCTTACCTATCAGGATAAGGACGTAGTGTCCCCTGTGGACAAGCTGATCTTTGACGATCTTCATATGAAAGGTTATTTGCGCTGATGGTACGACCAGCCCTTTTTAGAGGGTCTGGCCGTTTTCTATGTGGACGTGAACTCGGCGAGAGGATGTGGCAGATGAATATGTGGAGGATAACTGATGGCTCTCCACAAAGATAAAGGAGATAATAGACATGTATGAGCTGTTGAAAGGAACAAATCTCACACCGGTATTTTCCGACGGAGGCGTTGACTGTTATCGTGTGACCGGGAGAGAGTATCTGAACCGTTACTATGTGGTTTCCGAGGAAGGAACCAGAAATCTGTTGAATAAGCCGGAAATCGTAGGCTTTGATGTGTATAACTGTATGTTAAAGCCCACCACACGGATGATGAAGTATTTCAAGAGCGAGGGACTGGTGAATTCTGCCAATATCCTGTCCATTCTGAGAGGCGCGTTGAACTATCCCCTTGAGGAGAGCTGCTATCGTGAGAAGATCCGTGTTCATGACATTAGCTTTTTGTCCAGTGAGCGCGTTTTCCATGAAGCAGAGATCGCAGGACTTGAGATCAAGTACAGCAAGCTGGCTTTGGTTCCCGACAGTACACTGCTGATCGGTGATATTTTGGCTACCGGAGACACCCTGGTACATTGCCTGCGCTATGTGACCGATCACTACCGCAAACATGGCGCAAAGCTGAAGAATATCATTCTCTTCACCATCGGCGGAACCAAGGGTATCGAGATCATGGAGCGTTTGACGAAAGAATTCCGTGAATTCTGGCCTGAGTTTGAAGGCTTTGTCGGCGTTTACTATGAGGGTATTTTCAACTGCTATCAGGATAAGGGAGTAGCAGGTATCCAGCTTCCCAACGTGGATTTCTACTGGGCAGACGGAGCATTGGCTCCCGCATACCGCAAGCAGAGCCTTTCCTCCAGAGATGTACTCTTTGAGAAGTGTATCATTTACGACGGCGGAGCAAGACGTTACGAGATCGCTGACCATGTAAAGGAGGTTCTGGAGTACTGGGAGGAAGTGGAAGAGCTGGCAGATCGGATTGATTTTAAGGCATTTACCGATGAGCGCCTGGGCTATGCCACTCCGGTATCCAAGGCAGATTGGCTCCATTATAACTTCTACGAGGAGATCGATCCCGCTGTGACAGACGAGCTCTATGCTCAGGAGACTGCCTATGTAAAGAGTCTCGAGGGTGTCACCCTGAAGGAGATTGCCAAGGAGCGCATCCAGCAGATCACCACGGCTCTTCGCAAGTATATGATTTAAGGGTAAATAATGCATCAAAGATGCAAATAAAATACAAAAACAAGGAGAGAGTAATATGGGAAACAACAATCAAAAAGTAGACATTGATTACGCAACAAGTGCTGTGCCTCAGAGTGCGAGACGCAGTGTGCTCACCATGTTCATGATCATGCTGGGCTTCACCTTCTTTTCTGCAAGTATGTGGGCAGGACAGGAGTTGGCCATGGGACTGGATTTCTGGGGCTTCGTCGGCGCTTTGCTGGTAGGTGGAGCGATCCTGGGTCTGTATACCGGACTTTTGGGTTATGTAGGTGCTAAGACCGGTTTGTCCATGGATCTTCTGGCACAGCGCTCTTTCGGAACCAAGGGTTCTTATCTTTCCTCTGCCATGATCAGCTTCACTCAGATCGGCTGGTTTGGCGTTGGCTTGGCTATGTTCGCTATTCCCGTGGCAAATGAGCTGCTGGGCGGCAGCACTTTTGCACAGTATGCTCTGGTAGTGGTAGCAGGTATCTGTATGACCGCTTCCGCATATTTCGGAATCAAGTCCCTGACCATCGTAAGCTATGTGGCAGTGCCCATGGTAGCTGTTCTGGGTACCGTGGCAATGATCAAGGCAGTTATGATGGGCAACGGCACCATCATTGACCAGTTTGCAAAGTCCAGCGGTTCTCTGACCATCATCGGCGGCGCCGGTCTGGTAATCGGTTCCTTCGTATCCGGCGGTACCGCTACTCCCAACTTCACCCGTTTCGCTAAGTCAGGCAAGTCCGGTCTGATCACCACTGTTGTGGCATTCTTCCTGGGTAACTCCCTGATGTTCTTCTTCGGTGCGATCTCCCATATCTTCGTGGGCGGAAACGACATCTTCGAGGTAATGCTCAACCTGGACATGTTCTATTTTGCAGTTCTGGTTCTGGGCCTCAATATCTGGACCACCAATGACAATGCACTGTACACCGGTGGCCTTGGTCTGGCGAATATCTTCAATCAGAAGAAAAAGCCCATGGTGCTGGTGTCCGGTATCATCGGTACTGTGGCAGCTGTATGGCTGTACAACAACTTCTGTGGATGGCTGAATGTACTGAACTGTACTCTTCCTCCCGTAGGTATCATTCTTGTTCTGGGTTACTTCATGAACAAAGAGGATTACGCAGAGGGCGCTGAGATCAAGACCGTGGTTAACTGGTTTGCGGTTGCAGGCGTTGTTCTCGGTGCAGTGGTAGCTAATCTGGTTCCCATCGGTATTCCTTCCATCAACGGTATGGCAGTTGCAGCCGTTTGCTATGTAGCCGGCCAGCTGCTGAAGAAGAAGGCGTAAGCTTTAAATCAGCGGTAAAACGGTTTGACCGGAATCGTAAAATGAAATAATGACGAATAAACCACCTGTTTTTCTCCATAATAAAGAGAAAAACAGGTGGTTTTTTTCTATGCAAAAAGGAAAATCGAGTATTGAATTTGAGAATGGGCCGCGGATCATCGGACATGCATCCGTGGTAGGGAAAAAAGAGGGAGAGGGACCATTGGGAAATCTGTTTGATTTCGTGGAGAAGGATCCTATGTTTGGAACAAAGACCTGGGAGGAGGCGGAGAGCAGACTGCAGAAGATTACGGCGGAGACTGCCATTCATAAGGCAGGGCTTACCCCCGAGGACATCCGTTATCTGTTGGCCGGGGATCTTTTGGGGCAGCTGATCGCCACCTCCTTTGGGGTGATGGAGCTTCAGATCCCTCTGTTTGGGCTTTACGGTGCCTGCTCCACTATGGGAGAGGCAATGATGCTGGGTGCTATTCTGGTGGATGGCGGTTATGCCGACCGGGTATTGTCCATGGCATCCAGCCATTTTGCAAGTGCAGAAAAACAGTTTCGATTCCCATTGGAATACGGTAATCAACGACCATTTTCTGCCACATGGACGGTGACCGGCTGTGGAGCGGTGGTATTGGCAAAGGATGGAGACGGGCCGAAAATCACCGGGGTGACCACGGGGAAAATCGTGGATATGGGATTAAAGGATTCTATGAATATGGGGGCTTGTATGGCCCCGGCAGCTGCGGATACCATCTGTCAGCATTTGAAGGATTTTGATCGGACATCGAAGGATTATGACCGGATCATCACCGGAGATCTGGGGGTAGTGGGAAAACAGATCCTGCTTAAGTTTCTGGAGGAAAAAGGAATCAATATTGAGGAGCAGCACATGGACTGCGGTATTGAGATATTCAGTCCATCAACTCAGGATACCCATGCGGGAGGCAGCGGATGCGGATGTTCGGCCTCGGTGCTGTCCGCCTATGTGCTGCCCCGTGTTCGAAGCGGAGAATGGAAACGGGTACTTTTTGTACCCACCGGAGCACTGCTGTCTACGGTCAGTTTTAACGAAGGGCAGAGCGTTCCGGGAATCGCCCATGGTGTGGTGATCGAGGCGTGAAACCTTCCGGGGCAGAAGCAGAACATCGGTTGAGGCGGCTGACCGATGGGAGGCCACCGGACGATGGGATGAGTGAATAGAAATATGGTCATGACAGTGACCGGAAAACGAGGTATAGAGGTGGATTATATTAAGGCATTTCTGGTAGGAGGAGCAATCTGCGCCACGGTGCAGATCCTCCTGGATAAGACGAAATTACTGCCGGGCAGGATAATGGTCCTGTTGGTGTGTACAGGGGCTGTATTGGGCTTTTTAGGGCTCTACGAGCCCTTTTCCCAGTGGGCAGGGGCAGGAGCCACCATTCCCCTTCTGGGCTTCGGAAATACCCTCTGGAAGGGCGTTAAGGAGGCTGTGGACGAGAAGGGAATATTGGGTGCATTCCTGGGGGGATTCAAGGCCAGTGCGGCTGGAATTTCCGGAGCATTGATCTTTGGGTATCTGGCCTCACTTGTATTTAAACCAAAGATGAAAGACTAGAGAAAACGCCTTATGGCGGTTAGGGATATAGGAAAGGCACCTGCGGATCTCCGCAAGTGCCTTCTTGTCGTTATAGGTTTTGTTTACTGGGGACGTGCCCAACAGTAATCTGTCACAGCATCCTCCGGCAGAACATATTTCTCGTCGGAGGTGAAGATGCGCTCTTCATCGCTTAACTGGGATTCATCGGTCTCCGGATCCTCATCCGGGGAGAGCTCTTCCTCTGTGGGATCGGTGGTTTCCTCGGAATCCTCAGTGGGAAACTCATCGTTGTCGACGGTCTCGTCCTCGTCGGAATACTTATCGGCATCTTTAATGACCATATATACCTTGTAAACCAGATGCTCCTCGGGACAATTCTGAGTGGCCAGCATTTCGGTTCCCGTTTCGTTACAGTAGGTGATGGAAATATGGCAGTCACAGTACTCAGTGGGAGCGGTGTCCTTGGCAAAGTATTCTTCGTAGGTCATATCGCCGCGGGGGTCATTGCTGCACACGTTTTCCAGTGCCAGCTTACCGCTCTTTGCACAGATGAGGGCTTTGGTGACTCCCTGAGGAGGCTCGCCGAAGCCGATATCCGGAAGTCCGTCGTGGATGCGGGCCATAATCTTTTGCCAGATGTCACGGATGACGGCACTGCCCTGCAGCTCACCGTTGTTGTCGTAACCCATCCAGATACCTGCAGTGTAGTAGGGAGTGTATCCCACGAACCAGGCGTCGTTGTCATTGGTGGTGGTACCGCTCTTTCCGGAAACTGCCATACCGGGGATCGCGCACATATAGCTGTTGGCCTCAATGGCTGTATTGTACAGAACATGAGCCGGCCCCTCGGTGCTTTCTGCCATGGCATCGGTCAGCAGGAATGCAGTGGATTCCTTTAACACTGTGCGGGAGATGGGCGTTTTATCCAGAATCAGCTTTCCGTTTCGATCGTACACCTTAGTGTAGAAGATCGGTTCGGTGTAGATACCGTCGTTAGCCACCGTAGCATAAGCTGCGGTCAGCTGAAGATTGGACACACCGTCGGTCAGACCGCCCAGACAGAGGGTGGGGGTAATGTCGCTGAAGATCTGTCCCTCCGCATTGACCCGGTATTCCACCAGACTGTTGAAGCCGAAGTTGAGCAGGTACTGATAACCCAACTGAGGGGTGACAATGTTCATAAAGGTCTTGGTGGCAATGACATTCATGGAATATACGATTCCATGGCGAATGTTTGCGTAACCGACAAAACCGTCGGGCCATACCCGTGAGGCAGCCCAGTAGTTGTTGATGGGCTTTTCGTTGACAATGTAAGGAGCATCGTATTGGGTGGTAGCCAGTGTGGCTCCGGAAATATCCAGTGCAGGGGCAAAGTCTGCCAGAACCTTGAAGGTGGAACCGGGCTGACGCAGGGTATCGGTGGCACGGTTCAGGCTGAGGCTGTGAAGCTTCTCACCGCGTCCTCCGGAAATGGCTTTTACATAGCCGGTGCCCTGCTCCATAAGAATAAAGGAAGTCTGGGGCTGCAGGGTGATATATACATTTTCGCCGATGACCGTGTCGCCCTCGCTCAGAAGCCACTCTTTGTAGGCTTCGATGCAGGCTCTGGCTTCTTCCTCAGAGTCGAAGAGGAAAGGAACATCCTCGCCGGCACCGTCTTCACTCTGATACCAAAGCTTTACATGACCCTCAGAGAAATGCTGAGTGGATTTGTCTGCTCGGGAGACAGAAAGCTGATAGGAGGAGATGGCATAATGGATCAGCATGCCATCATTGGCACCCAGATACTCATTGACATAGTTTTCAACATTATTGATTTCTTCATCCACGATTCTCTGGTAATCCGAATCCAGTGTGGTGAATACCTGCAGGCCGCTGCTGTAGATCAGATTGTGTGCTTCAGTCTGAGAATAGCCTGCACTCTGAAGGTCCTCCATCAATTCACCGATGACGGTATCGGTGAAGTAGGTGTAGATGTTGTTCTTTTCCTGGATGGCATTGTTTACATCGGCAATGCGGGCGTACACATCCTCTGTATCGGCCAGCGCCTCGGCCTTTTCTCTGGCGGAGATCATCCCCTGTTCTTCCATATAATCCAGAACGGTACTCCGACGCTCTGCGTTATTTTCCGGGAAACGAATGGGATTCCAGCGGTAAGGATTCTGCGTGATGGCTGCGATGACAGCACACTCAGAGAGGGTCAGGTCACTGACATTTTTGCCGAAGTAACGCTGGGAAGCAGACTGCACACCGAGAGAGTTGCTTCCTAAATTGATGGTGTTCAGGTAATTCTGGAGGATGATGGTTTTATCCATCTGATTTTCCAACTGGATAGCCAGGTACTGTTCCTGAATTTTGCGGACAATGAGGTCTCCGTTGTTGGACTCGGCACCGCCGTCAAATACAGCATTTTTCAGCAGCTGCTGAGTGATGGTGCTGGCACCTTCCGTATCTTTGAAACCGGAGGCAATGAAATTGTAGGCGGCACGGGCAATACCACGAAGGTCAACACCATTGTGAGTCCAGAATCGGGAATCTTCGATGGCGATAAAGGCATTGATCAGGTTTTTCGGGATAGCCTCGTACTCGACGATCTCACGGTTGGAACCGGCCTCTACCAGAGTCTGGATCAGATTGCCTTTGTTGTCATATAGGGAACTGGCCACATTGGTGGGAGAAAAGTCCAGTGCATCGATCTTTGGTGCGTTATCAATAATGCCCCGATAGACTCCGATTCCCAGGCTGGCGATCAAAATGATCGCACAGCAAATCCCCAGAACCACCAGCTTAAATGCGGTGGAGCGAAAGCCGGAACGACGGCGGATTTTTTTCGATGTAATGCGGATCAGTTCTTGTTTTGTTCCTTTACTTCCATAATTCATGATAAGTTATCTCCTTCTCATCCATTATAGCGTCAGCCTGTGAATAAATCATGGAGAGAGTATTACATTTAGATTACATTGAGTTAATATCTGTGTAAAAATTAGGCGGTTAATTCAGATACCTTTCGTCGGAAACATCCATGGTGACGCGGGCATTGGTGGCCTCGATGATAGCCTTCCGGATCCGGTCAAGGTCAGGGCTGGGGACAAGGATCTCCATGGTCACCACATCCGTATAGTCGGTTCCCACACATTCAAGTCCTTCCGTGGCGATCAGATACTGGAGCTTACCGACAAGTGTATAGTCGCAGGTGACGCGAAGGGAGAAGCCGGGACGGCGGTCCACAATGGTACTGTTTTCCAAACCGGCTTTTGCAGCTGCGGTATAAGCTCTGATCAGGCCTCCCGTGCCCAGAAGGGTGCCGCCAAAGTACCGGGTGACCACAACGCAGACATTGCGAAGTCCGGCACCTTCCAGAACATCCATCATGGGCCGGCCGGCTGTCTGACCGGGTTCACCGTCATCGCTGCATCGCAGGATAGGATGATCGATACCTACGATGTAGGCGGAACAATTGTGACGGGCATCCCAGTATGTTTTTTTCATCTCTGCAATGAAAGCCAGAGCCTCCTCCTCGGAGGAGACAGGTCTTACCGTTGCAATAAAGCGGGACTTTTTTTCCACGATCTCACCCTGCCCGCCTTCGGATACGGTGATGTAACGAATGAGTTTGCTCATAGGACCACTGAATAAATCCTTTCCTTATAAGGAGGCTTTATACGTTTCGAGAACAGATTTCATGGCATCGGGGCCGGGGGCTCCGATGGTCATGCGCTTTTCTACGCAGGTTTTCAGGCTGATGGCCTCATAAATATCATCTTCAAATACAGGACTGATGGCTTTGTACTCGGGGAGAGTCATATCCAGCAGGGCGATACCCCTAGACAGACAGAAGAGAACCAGCTCACCCACAATGCGGTGGGCATCGCGGAAGGCTACTCCCTTTCCGACCAGGTAGTCAGCTGCGTCGGTGGCGTTGGTAAAGCCGTTCATGGCGCTCTTCTCCATGACAGACTTGCGGAAGGTCATGGTGGAGATCATGCCGTTGAACAGAGAAAGGCAGGCCTTCACGGTGTCGATGGCGTCGAAGGTCATCTCCTTGTCCTCCTGCATATCTTTATTATACGCCAGAGGGATACCCTTCATGGTAGTGAGCATGGACATCAAAGCGCCGTAAACACGGCCGGTCTTTCCGCGGACCAACTCGGCAATGTCGGGATTTTTCTTCTGGGGCATAATACTGGAACCGGTGCTGTAGGCATCATCCAGATCGATGAATCCGTACTCATTGGAATTCCAGATGATGATTTCCTCGGAGAAACGGCTCAAATGCATCATCATGGTGGACAGAGCGGACAGAAGCTCGATCAGGTAATCGCGGTCTGCCACGGAGTCCATGCTGTTTAAGGTAGGACCGTCAAAGTCCAGCAAAGAAGCGGAGAGGGCACGGTCAAGAGGATAGGTGGTTCCGGCCAGTGCACCTGCGCCCAAAGGGCACAGATTCATGCGGCGGCGGATATCAGACAAGCGTCCTCTGTCCCGGGAGAACATCTCAAAGTATGCACCAAAGTGGTGGGCAACGGTAACCGGCTGAGCCTTTTGCAGGTGAGTGAAGCCGGGCATATAGGTTTCAAGATTGTTTTCCATGATGGAGAGAAGGGTGGAGAGGAGATCTTTGCACAGTCCGTCCAATTCGTCAATCTCATCGCGGATGTAAAGCTTCATATCAAGAGCAACCTGATCGTTGCGGCTGCGTCCGGTATGGAGGCGTTTGCCCGGCTCTCCGATGCGTTCAGTGAGGGTAGCCTCAATGAAGGAATGAATGTCTTCGCTTTCCGGATCAATGGTCAGTGCACCGGACTCCAGATCCGCAAGAATCTGATTCAGACCGGAAATGATAGCATCCTTATCCTCGTCAGATAAGATCCGTTGGTTGGCCAGCATGGTCACATGGGCGATGCTTCCCCGGATATCCTGTCGGAAAAATCGCTGGTCAAAAGATATGGATGAATTAAAATCGTTTACTGCGTGGTTTTCTTCTTTGGTGAAGCGTCCGCCCCATAATTTCATGGTAGTGATCTCCGTTCTGTCAATTAGTCGTTATTGATGTCGTTATTGATATCGTTATTGATATCGTTATTGGTGTCGTTATTGGTGTCGCTATCTGTATCGCTGTTTGTATCGCTTTCGGTGGTATCAGTCACTTCGGGCCGGTATTCTTCCGGCGACAGAGAAGCCTCTTCGGGAGTGATTTCCGTCTCCCTCTTTGCCGTTTCAGCTTCCGGCTCAATGATCGCAGCCTCTTCTTCGGTCATTTCAGGCGTTGTCTCGGCAACATTATTTTCGGTGGTCGTGACCTTAGCCACAGCTGCATTTTTTGCTTTCTTGCGGTCAGACAGATACAGCATGAAGCTGAACAGAGTCAGCAGGGCAAAGCATCCTGTGGCCACGATGCTGATGAGAACACCGTCCTTCAGTCCGTCGGGAGAGTAGGTCAACTCGATGGTGTGATCGCCTGCACTTAAGGGGATGGCCAGCATGGTGTCTGCAAAGGTCGCGGGGGAGGTGAGAACACCGTCCACATACACCTTCCAGCCCTTTTCGTAGGGGATGGAGGTATACATCAGTCCGCCGGTGGCGGTGATATGACCGGAAATGGTGGTAGAAGTATAGTGATCAATCACAAAGGGCTCAGCAGAGAGGATTTCAAAGGCCTCGGTCAGACGTTCTTCATTGAGCCGGAAGATGCTCACATTCATCTTGTCTGAATCCGATGCGGTCAGCTTGAAGGACTCACCTGCTTCCATCCAGCCGATATCAAGGATATAAGCGCGATGGGTACTGCTGAAGGTCTTTTCAGAAGGCATTTCCCGCACGCCGGTCTCTGAGGCGGTGTAGGAAACCGTCATGGAGTCCACGGAGGAATTGTTGACTGCCACATAATAGTATCCGTTTTCCGTCACATCTACGGTAGTGGTGTCAACGGAAGAGGCATTGGTCTTCAGTACAAACGCATCGGCAATACCGGTGGCCTCACGGAGGAAGTTGTTCTGCATGGTAATATCATTTCCGGAGGTATAGTCCCATTTGGAATTGATATCAGAGGGGAGCATAAAGCCCAGAGGAAGCCAGTAGGTGCACTCGTACATGGAAATATTACCATCGGTGCCTACCAGTGTATACAGGCTGTTTTCCATCATTTCATCGGTGGAGAACATATATTTCACTGAGAGCAGGGCAGAAGTCAAAGGGGTAGCACCCTGATGACAGAATGCGTTTGTGCTGCCCTCCATGCCCCATTCTTTATACAGCTTGGTCACATTGCTGTTGGTGGTGGAAGAAAATACGGAAGCAGAGGGGAAGTTGGCCCAGGTTGCGTCATTCTTGGTCTTTCGCAGGGAATCAAATTTCTCCAGTCGGAAAAAGGTATCGTTTTCAGCCTTTGCCTGTGCAGTCAGGTTTTCCATGGATGTTGTGTTTTCCCAATAGCTGTCCCGGTTTACGGTATGCACACTGGTGATTCCCGTATTCATGGCAGATTCCGCCACAAGGAACGTCAGCGCCACGATAAACAGAGTGGCGGGGGCGCACTTCTTTCTGCGATACAAATACAGAAGCAGAGCATAAATGCCCATGAAAATCGCAGTCACCAGATAGTGGTGGAAAGCGAAGGTCTCCTCGGTGATCAGTTCCTGACACAGGAGAATGAAGCCCAGTCCGCCCCAGAAACTTCCGACGATCTGACCTCTGGTGTTGGCACCGATCTTTAACCAGGCCTCAAAGCAGAGGCAGAGAAGGATGGCGATGTAGAGGAAGGACTGACGGCAGGGGAGACTGTTGGGATAGTGGAATCCGTGCCAGATAAAATTCAGCATATTGGTGGAGAAGCTGATCAGCAGGAAAAACAGCAGGCTGATCCGGGTGATCTTCTCACGGTAGGGAATTTTTTTGTTCATCACATAGAGAGGAACAAGGAAAAATACTGCTACACCGCAATAGATATTGGGCCAGTGATCCAGACCGGTCTCCGTTTCCAGATTGACCATGTGTCTCGCCAGCATCTGGAAAATGGAAAAATAAGTCTCCAGTGTTTTCGGGAAGGTGGAGGTGGCGGATGCGGTGTTTCCCAGATACATGATAGTGGGAATCAGCAGCACTCCGGCCATGCAGCCGGCCAACAGGGAGTAGAGACCGAAATTAAAGCCTCTGCGCAGAAAATCTTTGGCGGAAACAGGCTTGTCAAATACCAGAACGAAGAAGTACAGCACAAGGAACATGCAGATCATGATAGAGATATAGTAGTTGGAAATGATCGCCAGGGCCAATGTGATGCAGTAGAGGAAACATTTGTCCTCCTTAAACAACCGCTCAAGCCCCAGAAGGATCAGTGGTGCCAGGAAAAGGCAGTCTAGCCACATGATGTTCCAGCTGTAAGCAGCCATGTATGCTGACAGGGAATAAAGGGTACCGAAAAAGACCAGACCAAGGTTGGTTGTCCGGTAGCGTTTGCTGAGATAATAGGAGAAGGTCAGACTGGACAGACCGATCTTAACGACGACCCAGAAGGTAATAAACTCGATTACATAATCGGCAGGACACAGGTAAATGAGCCAGTTGGTAGGGCTGGCCAGATAATAGGAGAACAGGGAGACAAAATTGGAGCCCAGACCGATATTCCATGTCCAGAGGAGGCTGTCGCCGGACCGGAGTTTGCGAAGAAACTCAGCCATAAAGGGGGCATACTGATGATAAAGATCAGTGCGCAAAAAGCATCGGTCTCCAAAGGGATAAATCCCTCTCTGGATAAAAATACCGATCATGACCAGAATGGGAACAAGGAAAGACAGGATAAAAGGCAGTCTGTCCTGCAGCGTCTTTTTGGGGGCGGAAGATTTCATGGGTACTCCTTTATTGATTATCTAAAATTAATGGTCCTTTTTGCGGAAGATAAACAGCTTGCTGAATACATAGTTGGAAACCACGACAAACACCTCAGTGAGCAGCTTTGCGACCATCTCGGTGCAGGAGAGCCATTCCACAAGGGCAGCCAGCATCAGTGCGCTGATGACACCGGAGACGATGCGGGCACTGACAAAAGCGATCAGTTCTTTTACAACAACGGAGAGCTTAAGACTCTTGCTCTCGAAGACAAAGAATTTGTTGGTGATGAAGGCAAAGGCCACAGCGCATCCCCAGGCAATCCACTGGGCAGCCATATAGTGAATATTCAGCAGAAGAGCGCCCTGATAGACCACAAGATCAACGATGGTGGTCAGCACGCCAAAAACAAGATAGGAGATGGTTTCTTTGTTTACATATTTATTCCAGAGTTTTTTGATCATCGTTATGTTTCCTTGTAAGTAGTTTTATTGATTGGCAGTAAAATCAGTTCTTTACATGGGCGTCAGAAATATTAGTCTGACGGATCAGATAAATGGGGCGATCCTTTGCTTCGCGGTAGATGTGGGTCATATATTCGCCCAGAATACCCATGGACAGCTCCATGATACCGCTAAGCCAAAGCAGAATACAGATCAGACCGCTGTTTATTCCGAGAGAGGCTCCGGGGATCAGAGAGCAGATCACAACGCCTAACGTATAGAAGAATGCAATACCGCAGAGAAGCACACCTAAAATGAAGAGGAGCTTGAGGGGGGCTACGGAAAAGGCGGTGATGCCGCTGATGGCATAGCGCATCAGTGACTTGAAACTCCACTTGGTGGTGCCCAGAGTGCGCTCAACGTTTTCGTAGGGGTACCATTTGGTCTCAAACCCCACCCATGCGAAAATGCCCTTGGAGAAGCGCTCGACCTCAGAAAGCTTCAGGATAGCATCTACCATGGAGCGGCGCATGATCCGGAAATCAGAGGCATTTTGAGGCATCTTTATTTCGGTGAGCATATTGCTGACCTGATAGAATGCGCTGGAGAACAGATTTTGCAGACCTCGCTCTTTGTCTCTGGTCAGACGTCTGGCAGCGGCACAGTCATAGCCTTCCTTGATGCCCTCCATCATGACAGGGATCATAGTCGGAGGATGCTGAAGGTCAGCATCCATGATGATCACCAGATCACCGGTGGAATGGGAAAAGCCGGCATACATGGCAGCCTCTTTTCCGAAATTGCGGGAGAAGGAAATGTATCGCACATCGGTGTGAGCGGCAGCCAACTCCTTCATCAGAGGGAAGGTCTTGTCCTTGCTGCCGTCATCTACGAACAGAAATGTGAACCGGTAATCGGTCATGGTGTCGGTAATTTTGCGGGTTTCCTCATAGAAAGCGTTAATGACCGCTTCCTCATTATAACAGGGAACAATGATATCACAGGTAGTCATCGGAGGTATCCTTTCCGTATATGGTACATATTTATTATGGGTTATTTCATTAAGACAAAACTACCTTATATTGTATTATATTTCAAATAAAAAGTAAAGAAAATCAGATAAAAATAGCATATTTTTAACTCTTTTTGCATAGATATAGGTAGAGTGGAGAGAAACTCTCCGTAAAGCACAGTGCGAAAGGAGAAATACAAGTGTCAGAGAAATGTATGGAAAACAACAAGGTTACGGTGATCGGAGAGATCGTCAGTGAATTTACCTTCAGTCATGAGGTGTATGGAGAGGGATTTTATATGACTGAGATATCAGTCTGCCGCCTCAGCGATCAGGCGGATGTGATTCCCCTCATGGTGTCAGAGCGTCTGCTGGATATTCGCCGCAATTACATAGGACAGACGGTGGCTGCCACAGGCCAGTTCCGTTCTTATAATCGCCATGAGGGAAATCGGAATCGCCTCCTATTGTCGGTATTTGTCCGTGAGATCGAGTTTTTGGATGGCTTCGATGATTACACCAAAACCAATCTGATCTTTTTGGATGGTTATATCTGTAAACAGCCGGTTTACCGGAAAACCCCATTGGGCAGAGAAATTGCAGATTTGCTGGTGGCAGTAAATCGTCCCTATGGAAAATCGGATTATATTCCCTGCATTGCATGGGGAAGAAATGCCAGATATGCATCCGGGTTTGAGGTGGGAGGCCGGGTTCGCGTCTGGGGCCGGGTTCAGAGTCGTGAGTACACCAAAAAACTCAGTGAAGTAGAGTGTGAGAAACGTGTAGCCTATGAGATATCTGTGAGTAAATTGGAATACGGTGAATGATTTAAACTGGAAAAATTTTCATCGATAAGCAGAATGAGAATGGAGCATATTAAGGACAAGAGTTTTATGCTCAAATCATTTCGGTGAAAAGGAGTACAGTATGAAAAAAATCAGAGTATTTTTGTTATTGACATTATCCGTTGTGATCATGGCGACAGCCTGCACAAGAAACAGTGATGATCAGAGCGGGACACAGAGCGGTACACAGGAAAGTACACAGAACGGCACCTCGGGGGAGGGAACCGGTTCTGACAGAACACAGGAATCTGATCGGGGTGAAACCGGTAACTCCGGCACTGAAGGTCAGGGAAATGGAAATCAGGCTACCGACGGCAATGGGGGGATCATGGAATCCATGGGAGAGGATATTTCCCAGGGGATAGACAATATCGGAAATGGCGTTTCCGATGCGGTGGATGATATCGGTAATGATATGTCCGAGGCCGGAGATGATCTTCATGATGCCATGGACAGCACAGATGGAGAGGGTACCGGAGCCGGAACACGGAGGAGATAAAAAGGAAGGGGTCGCTGTTTTCAGCGGCCCCTTGTTATCATTTGGTTATTGATGATCGGTGGTTTCCTCTGCCGACTGGTAGAAAAGTGCTGCCAGAGGGCTGCCCGGTGTCAGGTACAGTACATTGTTGCCGGAGCCGATAAGGCTGAGCTTTGCGGCGTCCAGAGAGCGGACAAAATTGTAAAAGTCTGCTTTGGCGGGATCATTGTAAGCGGAGGCCAGGATCTGCATGTAAGCAGCCTCGCCTGCGGCAACGATCTGCTCGGCCTCGGCCTTTGCGGAACTTAAGGTAATGGAAACGGTTTTGTCGGTGGCATTCTGAATCTCCTGGGCCTGCTGCTGACCGGTAGCCGTGTATCCGGCTGCGATCTGGTTACGTTCGGAGATCATGCGGGCATATACGGACTGTTTGTTGCTGTCGGGGAGATCGAGATGCTTGGTCTCCACAGCCATCAGATTGACACCGTATTCCTCAAGACTGATGCCCACATTGTTTTTGATACTGGCCACCAGAGCACCGTCACGTCCACTGATTACGTCTGCCTGTGTGGTATTACTGATGGTATTCTTGATGGCGTTGTATACGTTGACATCGATACGGGACTCAGCAGCGGCACCGCTTCCGTTCAGGGTACGGATATAGGCCATGGGGTCTTCGATGGACCAGATTACAAAGCTGTCCTCCACCATGGTCTTTTTGTCCTTGGTGATGACATCACTGATAGCAAGGTCATAGAGAAGCTTCGTGTTGGGTACCTTAGTGATGGATTGGATAAAGGGAAGCTTAAAACTCAGACCGCGCTGTCCATCCTCGTTGTCACGGATGCTGACTACCTCACCGAACTGCTTGATGACAGAGTATTCGTTTGGATAAGTGATCACGATACAGGAGCTGCAGACGGTAAAGAGCAGAACTCCGATGATAATCGCGGGAATCAGCCATGTTTTCTTTTTCATATAATCTGCCTCCTCTCTTATTTGTTTCCGACTTCGTTGTTGAAAATGTTTAAGGTTTCGCCGTCACCGTCAGTGATGATGACCTGAAGGTTAGGGAGAATCTGCTCCATAGCCTCATAGTACATACGCTGTTTGGTGATGACAGGGAACTTGATATACTCCTCGTAGAGGGCGTTGAAACGGGCCACCTGTCCGTTGGCCTCGTTGATGCGGGCTTCCTTTTCGGCCTCGGCATTCTGCAGGATCTTATCGGCCTCGGCGTTGGCTGCAGGCAGTTTTTCCGCATTGTATCGGTTAGCCTCATTTACCAGCGTGTCGGCATTTTGCTTGGCGGTTTCTACTGCATCGAAAGCGGCCTTCACTTCGCTGGTGGGAGTGTCTACGTCCTGAATGGTCACATTTTTGATCTGCAGGCCAATGTCTTCGATCTCCAGACGGGAAGTGAGCTTGGAGGAAACGGCAGACTGAACTTCATAACGGCCGGTGGTCAACACCTCGTCTACGGCGTAAAGACCTACGGTATCACGAATGTAGGACTGAGCCAGCATCTTCAGAATGTTTTCCGGCTCCTTAGCGTTGTACAGGTACTTGATGGGATCGGACACCGCATACTCAATGTAGCAGGAGACATCGAGGAAATTGAAATCCGAGGTGATCATGAGGGATTCGTACTCGATGGACTGGTTAGTTCTCTCATCATAGCCGATGGCCAGACCGTGTACGGTCATATCCACGATATGCACCTTCTGAATAAACGGAATGGCAAAATGGATACCGGAGGTGGTCACCGCGGAAGGGTTTCCCAGCGTGGTTACCACAGCGTTCTGGTTTTCTGTCAGGCTGTAGACGCTGTTGAATACGATCACCAGAGCAAAAATCACGCCGGCGACAATACCGGCGATGGTGCCGATGGTTTTCGGGCGCAGGGGCCTGGGGGAGCGATAGGGGTTGTTTTGGTTTCCGTATGGATTCTGACCATAGGAATTTTGACCATATGAGTTCTGGCCGTTGTTTTCTGCAGACATAATGAATTCCTCCTTATTTTTCGTTGTCGTCAGGTTTTACCATCTTGATGGCCATATTAAAGGCATAAACCACAAAGGCCACAAAGAAGGTGGCGAAGATGGAGGCCAACAGCATGGATTTGCTCTGGCTCCTGTCGATAAAGGCGCAAACTAGGGTGGCAAGATAGAGTAAAAAGATGATCCCCACGCCAACCAGTGCCAGAATCTGGCGAATTTTCATTAATTTTTCTTTTTTCATCGTTGATACCGTTACCCTTCCATAAAATGATCCGTCAGTTTTTTGGGGTTGATTGTATACGGCTGGCAGCCATCCAGGCGATGCGGAAGGTGAGAGCATCCTCAAAATTGCGGATATCCAGTCCGGTCATCTTTTGAACGCGCTCCAGGCGGTATACCAGTGTGTTACGGTGAAGATAAAGCTGACGGGCAGTCTCGGAAATATTTAAGCTGTTTTTGAAGAACCGGTTGATGGTGGATAATAATTCCTCATCGAATACCGGCAGCTCGTCACCGAAGATATCCCGGGCAAAGGATTCGCACAGATCCGCGGGGAGCTGACAGATAAGTTTGCCGAGGCCGAGGGTCTGATAGGAGAGAACCTGACGCTCCGGGAAAAACAGCTTTCCGGCTTCCATGGCGAGAGAGGCCTCGCGGTAAATCCTGGGGAGATCAGCCAGAGTGGGAGCGATGGCGCTGTAGGAAACGTGAAATCTCACCATGGCCTCCATACTCAGGGTATCTGCCACCACAGGAGCGGTCTTTGCGGGATAGTCCGAGGCGCCTGCCGTGCGGGAGAGATCCCGGATGAGCGCATAGGTGGTATCGGAGAGCATCACACAGGTATCCAGGGAGGATTCCACAAATAACTGCTGAAGGATTGTCCGAAAATCGACGGAACCGGTACGGTCGGTGGAAATCAGGATCAGACTGTAGGCCGCATCGGCGGAAAGACGCAACTGTCGGATGCGGTGGCCTGTTTCACTGTCATTCAGCGTTTTGGTCAGCAGTCTCAGGAAAAACTGCTCGCGGCTCATCTGTTCCTCGCCGGCTTTGATCAGAAATTTGATCTGGCTGGAGGCGATGCACCCACCGGTATAACTGGTGGTGGAGGGACCGTATGCGACAAGCAGGAGAGGCTCGTCGGTGTAATCCGTTAGTTTAAAGAAATGATAGCTTGATCCTTCGGGAGTAGAAATGCTCTGGCTGGTGGAAGGCATATCCCGAAAGGAGGATATGGTATCGCTCAGCTCCTCCGGAAGTAAAAAAGTCGAGGCTACCATACGATCTTTTTCATCGTAAAGGATAAAATCCGTATGAATCATGGCGGACAGTTCTGTCAGCGCCTGTTGGAATAACTGGTGGGAGAGCATAGAAACCTCCGTTGTTGTAAAGTGATCACATGGAGAATAATCCTATGGATCTTTTGATTAGTCCAGTATAACACAAAGAACAGAGAATTCCAATAAAAGAAGTATAAAATTAAGAAACAGATAATGAAAAACCCCTGCCGGATCGGCAGGGGCCTCAATGTACATATTGGGTTGAAAATTAGTTGGTGATAACCAGCTCGGTCTCCTTGTCGAATACATGGATCTTCTCAGGGTTAAGAGCGAACTTAACGGTAGCACCCAGTCTAGCGGTGGTCTCAGGGTTAACACGAGCGGTCATGTTAGCACCCTCAACATCGAAGTACAGGAATACCTCAGCACCCAGAGTCTCGTATACACGGATGGTGGACTCGATAACGGAATCAGCGTTTGCAGCCAGATCAGCAGCGTCATCGCTAACGTGCTCAGGACGGATACCCATAACAACGGTCTTTCCAGCGTAGCCGCCGTCGATCAGCTTCTTAGCCTTAGCCTCAGGAAGCTTGATAGCGTGAGGACCTACGTTCAGAACAACGTCAGAACCCTTAACCTCAACGACAGCATCGAGGAAGTTCATCTGAGGAGATCCGATGAAGCCTGCTACGAACAGGTTGCAAGGATAATCGTACAGCTTGTTAGGGCTGTCAACCTGCTGAACAACACCGTCCTTCATAACTACGATACGGGTACCAAGGGTCATAGCCTCGGTCTGGTCATGGGTTACATAGATGATGGTAGCGCCCAGTCTGTCGTGCAGCTTAGCGATCTCGATACGCATCTGTACACGAAGCTTAGCATCCAGGTTGGAGAGCGGCTCGTCCATCAGGAATACCTTAGGATCACGAACGATAGCACGTCCCATAGCAACAC
>JAFOFP010000128.1 GCA_017387285.1 Lachnospiraceae bacterium | reverse complement strand
CCAACACCAACGGCATGGCCAGTCTCGATCCGAAATTTACCACGGGAACCAGGGCCGTTCTCACCCGATAAAACAAATACCCACCTTTGTTCTGCATCACATGACCAACCTCATGGGCTGCCACCGCCGCAGCCGCCACGGAAGCCTCTCCATAGGTGGTGTCGGAGAGGTTTACCTTTCCTTGAATCGGGTGATAGTGATCGGTGAGACTTCCTCCCACCCTGCCGATCTCCACATCCGTTACCCCTCCGGCCCGAAGCAAACGATCTGCCACATCATATCCGGTCAGTCCATACCGCGTTGTAATCTTCCCATAGTGATCATACGCTCGGTGTACTCTTGCACTGGCCAATGCAGAGATCACACCACAAACCAAAATTGCAAGTAAAAACGAAAAATAGCTGCCCATATCGTTCTCCTTTTCTGGTAATTATACCTTTCAGTATTTCCCCAAAAGCATCCGGTTATGTGAACAGCTATTTTTCTGTTTATTTCTATGGAAAATATATAATTTACTTATTATCCAGATATCTGCATGCGGCCATAGCGGCAATCGCTCCGTCTCCGGCTGCGGTAACCACCTGACGGATACCCTTGCTGCGGCAGTCTCCCGCTACATAGATACCCTCGGTCTTCGTACAGCAATCCTCGCCGGACGCAAAATATCCCCAATTGTTCAGCTCTGCCAACTCTGCGAAAGGCTGATTCTCCGGAATCAGACCTACTGCCAAAAACGCTCCGTCAACAGCAATATAGGAATCCTCGCCGGTAGCATCATTGTGCAGGTTCAGTCCGGTCAGTGCGCCGTCAGTGCTCTCATATCCGGTCACTACGGTACTGAAATATGCCTCCACATTGTCCTTCTCCATCAGCGCATCGGACAATTTCTTCTCTCCGGTGAAATCTGCAAGGTTCTGTACTACGGTAACCTTGTTGCAAACCTCTGCCAGAAGCAGTGCCTCCTGCAGGGCGGAATTTCCGCCGCCGATCATCGCCACGTTCTGTCCGGCGTAGAAAGCTCCGTCGCAGACAGCACAGAAAGAGATGCCGTTTCCAACCAGCTCCTGCTCTCCGGGCAGACCCAGCATACGGTGCTTAACGCCCACTGCAAGGATCACCGCACCGGCCTCGTAGCAGTTGCCATCCTCGGTGTAGACCTTCTTCACCTCACCGGCCTCGACCTTAACCACCTTCTCCAGCTCCACATCAGCACCCAGCGCCATGGCCTGATCCGTCAGGGCATCGGCAAACTCAGTACCGCTGATCAGCTTGGTTCCGGGAATATTCTCCACCTTGGGAGAGTAGGCGATCTGACCGCCAAAACCATTCTTCTCGATCACCAGAACGGTCTTGCCTGCCCGCAGGCCATAGATCGCTGCGGTAAGACCCGCAGGGCCGCCACCAACAATGATAATATCGTACATTTCATTTCCTCCATTTGTTCAATCGCCGGTCAACATCCGGCAAAACATACTGTTTGCATTGTAGCACAACTAATGCGATTTTTCCATACACAGATTCGGGTTTTTATAAGAAAACACCTCTCTTTTGGGCATATCCTTTTCTGCCCAAAAGAGAGGTGTTATGATTCATGGGTATTTATTTACAGGCTCGCCAGATATTTCTTGATCTCAGGCACGCTGTAGTAATTCTGATGATTCTCACCGTCGGTGATGATCAGAGTGGGAGCACCCTTTACGCCGTACTTGCGGCACAGGTCTGCGTTCTCCTCAGCGATGAGCTTTTCGTAAGCTACTCCGCTCTTTCCTAACAGCTGCTCAGCCACACGGCAGTTGGGGCAGGTCAGTCTGGAGATCAGGATGGCCTTTGCCTCTGCTGCCACGGGAGCGGTCACTGCTGCCTCTGCAGCAGCCTCAACAACAGGCTCTGCCTTGACCATCACAGGCTCCAGCGCATCCGCTACTGCCTTCTTCAGAACAGAACCGCCAATGTTGTAAACCTTTCTGTCCTTGTACTCCTGAGACTTACCATCGTTCCAGTTCTGTACGGGACGATAGTAACCGGTGATACGGCTGTAAACCTCAGTCTTCTTGCCGCAGTGAGGGCAAGTAAACTGCTCACCAACCAGATAGCCATGCTCTGCACATACAGAGTAGGTGGGGGACATGGTGTAGTAAGGAAGCTTGTAATTCTCCGCGATCTTGCGAACCAGAGATGCCGCTGCCTTCCAGTCGGGAAGCTTCTCACCCAGGAATGCGTGGAATACGGTACCGGAGGTATAGCGGGTCTGCAGCTCATCCTGAACATCCAGTGCAGAGAAGATATCCTCGGTGTAACCAACGGGCAGGTGGGAAGAGTTGGTATAGTAAGGAGTTCCGTTCTCATTTGCGGTAATGATCTCGGGGTATTTCTCCTTGTCGTGCTTAGCAAAACGATAGGTGGTGGACTCTGCGGGAGTTGCCTCCAGGTTGTACAGATCTCCGTACAGCTCCTGGTAATCGGACAGACGCTCGCGCATATGATCCAGAACCTCCTGTGCAAATGCCTGAGTCTTCTCATTGGTCAGATCTGCCTTCAGCCACTTCGCATTGAGACCAACCTCGTTCATACCGATGAGACCGATGGTGGAGAAGTGGTTGGAGAAGGTTCCCAGATAACGCTTGGTGTAAGGGTACAGGCCATTCTCCATCAGCTGGGTGATAACCACACGCTTGGTCTTCAGGCTGCGTGCGGAGATATCCATCAGCTTGTCCAGACGAGCGTAGAAATCAGCTTCGTTCTCTGCCAGATAAGCGATACGAGGCAGGTTGATGGTAACAACACCGATGGAACCGGTGGACTCACCGGAACCGAAGAAACCGCCGGATTTCTTTCTCAGCTCACGCAGGTCAAGGCGCAGACGGCAGCACATGGAACGAACATCGGAGGGCTCCATGTCGGAGTTGATGTAGTTGGAGAAATAAGGAGTACCGTACTTAGCGGTCATCTCAAACAGGAGCTTGTTGTTCTCAGTCTCGCTCCAGTCAAAGTTTCTGGTAATGGAGTAGGTGGGGATAGGATACTGGAATCCACGGCCGTTGGCATCGCCCTCGATCATGATCTCGATGAAGGCCTTGTTGATCATATCCATTTCCTTCTTACAATCACCGTAGGTGAAATCCAGCTCCTTGCCGCCAACGATAGCGGGAAGGTCCTTAAGGTCAGCGGGAACAACCCAGTCCAGAGTGATGTTGGAGAAGGGTGCCTGAGTACCCCAACGGGAAGGAGTGTTTACACCGTAAACGAAGGACTGAATGCACTGCTTAACCTCCTTCTGGGAAAGGTTATCCACCTTAACGAAGGGAGCCAGATAGGTATCAAAGGAAGAGAATGCCTGTGCGCCGGCCCACTCATTCTGCATGATACCCAGGAAGTTTACCATCTGGTTACACAGAGTGGACAGATGGCTTGCGGGGGAGGAAGTGATCTTTCCGGGAACACCGCCAAGACCCTCCATGATCAGCTGCTTCAAGCTCCATCCTGCACAGTAACCGGTCAGCATGGACAGGTCATGGAGATGGATGGCTGCGGTACGATGAGCCTCAGCGATCTCCTCATCATAGATCTCGCTGAGCCAGTAGTTCGCGGTGATGGCACCGGAGTTGCTGAGGATCAGACCACCTACGGAATAAGTAACGGTGGAGTTCTCCTTTACACGCCAGTCATTGATCTTCAGATAGTTATCTACCAGATCCTTGTAGTTGAGCAGAGCGGATCCTACGTTACGGATCTTCTCTCTCTGCTTACGATAAAGAATATATGCCTTGGCAACATCTGCGTATCCTGCATCGGACAGAACACGCTCAACGCTGTCCTGAATATCCTCCACAGAGATCATATCGTTCTTGATCTTAGGCTCGAAATCTGCGCTCACCTGCAGAGCCAGCATATTGATCACGCTGGGATGAGATTTGCGATCCTGAGCTACGAATGCCTTGAGCATAGCCGCACTGATCTTGGAAATATCAAAATCCATGGTGCTGCCGTCACGTTTAAGTACCTTATACATCTTTCTCCCTCCTATTTTTTTCCTCACTATGTTTTGTTTATGAATGATTGTCAAGATACACGGATTTCTTCGCATTTCATGCTTCCCTTGTATCATAAAAATACAGACGTTCTGCCCGCCAAAAGAGGCGACATCGTCTGTATTATATATGATGGTTATTCGCTTGTCAATACTATATATCCAATATATTGTGTTAAATTTAAATCTAAATCACTATATATTGTGTGTTTTTCCGTACATTTTGTGTGTCACCCTCTCACCGCAATTACTTCCGCGAAAGGCCGCAAACGCTCTACAAATTTCTCCATCAGTTCGTCTTCCGGGCGATTTAATCCGGCAAACAGCACGCTGTCCCGATCCACAAAGGGCTGTAAAAACCATTTTTTCGCCTGATCACCGGGAATTAAGGACACAAGCCAGGCCCCCATATCTTGTATGGACTCCTCGCTGTGCAGCTCCTTCACCACCGTGGTGCGAAACTCATGATCCACCACGCCGGAAGCCAGAAAACGGATACTCTCCTCAATGTCCTCCATCTGAGGATGCTCCAGTCCCACGGTGGGGCCGTAGCCCGCCGGACTGTTCTTAATATCCATGGCCACATAGTCGATCAGCCCCTCTGCCGCCAGGGCTTTCACCACCTGGGGGCGGCTGCCGTTGGTGTCCAGCTTCACCAGATAGCCCAGCCCCTTGATCCTTCTTAGCAGATCGGGCAGCTCCGGGGAGAGAGTAGGCTCCCCGCCGCTGACGCAGACCGCATCCAAAAGGCCGGTGCGCTTCTCCAAAAAGCCGATCAGCTGATCAGCCGTCATAAACGCCTCCTCGCCTGCTCCCAACAGATCACTGTTGTGGCAGAACGGGCAGCGGAAATTACAGCCCTGCAAAAATACGGTACATGCCACCTTTCCGGGGTAGTCCAGTAGTGTCATTTTTTGTAATCCGGCAATTTTCATGGATATTGATATCTCCCAATTCAGTTTAAATAATTTCAATTTTTCTTATTTTGATTCTTATAATTTTTCAGATAAACGGATTATAATATCTGCTGCCATTGAGGAAAGTGATCACCAGTGAAAGCACCATCAGCGCCGTACACACCCCAATACTGATGATATCTGCCTTGGAAAACTTTCTGCCGGAATACCACGTCCGTTTCCCGCCTTTGCCAAATCCGCGCAGCTCCATGGCGTTGGAGATGGTCTCGATGCGCTCCATGGAGGACAGGATCAGAGGGATCAATATGGTGCTGGCCGCCTTTAACCGGTCTACCAGACTGGCTTTTTTGCTCATTTCCGTGCCGCGGGCCTGCTGTGCCAGAGAGATATCCCGGTATTCCCGCTGAATGTCGGGAATGTAACGCAGGGCAAGGGCAACCGCATAACTTATTTTATAGCTGACTCCGATCCGGCTTAAGGAAGCCGCAAACTCGGAGGGGTTTGTGGTGCAGACAAACAAAAGCACGATGGGGATGGTACATGCGGTCTTCAAAATCACATTCAGGTGATAAAATAACTGCTCTGCCGTCACCACATAGGGACCAAACAGCTTAAACAGCGCTGTGCTTGTACCGTAAATGGACTGGCCGTGATCGGGACTGAACAGGAAAATCAGCACATTGTT
>JAFOFP010000127.1 GCA_017387285.1 Lachnospiraceae bacterium | reverse complement strand
TCCGATTCTTTTTTTATCAACAAACTCGAAATTAGAAAGCAATGTTATCCCATTCATAGCGTCATCCAATACTTTTTTCATCAGATATTCGCCTTTTAGAATCCGATAACACATTTCATCAAAATGTTGCCAAAAATCAAATCCTTCTACACTAGGATCTCTGCGTCTGTCCTCAAAGCATATTGAATCAGGTGCCAACACGACAAATCCTTTTTTCACCAATTCGAGCCCAAAAGCCTGCAATGGATTACCAGCTAAGCCACATACTTCGCTTTTACCCAAATGATGTTCTCTATTATGCTGATGATTAACAAGAACTGCTGGATTATTATTGAGTTTTTCCGGAAGCAACAAAAATGCTCTTACCTTATCTTCAAAAGACGTATACTCGATTAATTGTCTCGTATAGCCGACCTCTTCCTTTGTTTCCAATATCGTGTACTCAACATTTGATATGAAATTGAAAAGATTCACTCCTATTGCATCTGCTATTTCATCTCTTAAATGCATATCTCGTTACTCTCCTTCCAATTTTAGTCTGCTTACATAACTCTATCACAACAGTTCAATCGCTTCCCGCACATTAGCCACTCCGACCAACTCGATCCCTCTCACCGCCTTCGCCTGCTCCAGACACGCTTTCGGCAATATACACCGAGTGAATCCCAGCTTGGCTGCCTCCCGGACACGCTGTTCTGCGGCGCTGACGCTGCGAACCTCGCCGGACAGTCCGACCTCACCGAAGATGACGGTCTTGCCGTCGATGCAGCTGTTTTTGAAGCTGGAAGCAAGAGCCATCACGATAGCCAAATCGATGGCCGGTTCGCTGATGCGCATACCTCCGGCGATATTCACATAGGCGTCTTCACTGTTCAGATGAATGCCTGCCCTCTTTTCCAGTACGGCCATCAACAGATTGACACGATTGTAGTCTGCCCCTGCTGCGGTACGTCTGGGCATACCAAAGTTGCTGCGGCACACCAGTGCCTGCACCTCCAGAAGAATGGGTCTGGTTCCCTCCATCAGACAGGCCACTACAGATCCGGAAGCGTCCTCCGGCTTTCCACTGAGCATAAACTCCGAAGGATTCAGAACTTCCCTAAGTCCCTCCTGGGTCATCTCAAAGACACCGATCTCATTGGTGGAACCGAAACGGTTTTTTACGCCCCGCAGGATGCGGTAGGATGCGCTGCGGTCTCCCTCAAAATAAAGCACAGTATCCACCATGTGCTCCAACACTCTGGGGCCTGCCACCACGCCCTCTTTGGTCACATGACCCACAATAAAGATGCTGATCCCAAGACCCTTTGCCAAACTCATCAGCACCGTGGTGGCTTCTCTGACCTGACTGACACTGCCCGGCGCAGAAGTGCCATCCTCACTGTACATGGTCTGAATGGAGTCAATGACAACGATCTCCGGGTGATTTTTCTCGATCACATCCTGTATGGTGTGCAGGGAAGTCTCACATAGGAAACGAAGTTCGCCCGAAAACTCACCCATGCGCAGCGCCCGCAGTTTGATCTGTCGCAGAGACTCCTCACCGGAAATATAGAGGACTGAGCGGCCGTCTGCTGCCAGATTACGGCAAACCTGCAACAAAATGGTAGATTTTCCGATACCGGGATCGCCTCCCACCAAAATCAAAGAGCCGCCTACGATACCGCCTCCCAATACTCGATCCAATTCATCCATACCGGTGGAAATGCGGGCATCATCCGATGCATCCACCTCCTCCAAACGCACAGGTTCAACATTTACCGCAGCGCGGACAACCTTTGCGCCGGGTGATTTTCGCTCCACCGGTGCCTCTACCATGGTATTCCATTCGCGGCAGCCGGGGCACTGGCCCACCCACTTGGATGTCTCGTATCCACAGCTGCTGCAAAAAAATGCTGTCGCTTTCGCTTTCGCCATCGTTAACTCCTTCTCACCACGAAACGCAGTTCACCGTTATACACCCGCAGGCTGACCTTGTCACCGGCTTTGATCTTTCCGCCAAGAATCTCCTCTGCCAGCTTATCTTCCACCATATTTTGAATGGTTCTGCGCAAAGGTCTCGCTCCGTACTTTCGGTCATATCCCTTTTCGATCAGCAATTCCTTGGCAGCGTCACCCGCTGTCAGGGTAATATCCATCTGTGCCTTGGTGCGCTTGCTTAAGCCTTCCATCATGATCTCCACGATATCCTTCATCTGCTCCTTGGTCAGTGCATGGAATACAATGGTCTCATCAATGCGGTTAAGAAACTCCGGTCTGAACATCCGTTTTACTTCTTCCATCACGCCATTTTTCATGGACTGATAAGCGGCTGCCTCTGTGGTCACTGAGCCAAATCCCAAGGTCTTTGGTTCAATAATCCGGGAAGCACCGGCATTTGACGTCATGATCAGAATGGTATTTTTAAAATCCACCTTCCGACCCTGTGCATCAGTGATGTGACCGTCGTCCAGAACCTGCAGTAAAATATTAAACACATCAGGGTGAGCCTTCTCCACCTCATCAAACAGAATCACCGCATAGGGATTACGGCGCACTCGCTCACTGAGCTGTCCGCCCTCCTCATAACCCACATATCCGGGCGGTGATCCCACCAGCTTGGATACACTGTGCTTCTCCATATATTCGGACATATCAACGCGGATCATGGCATTTTCCGTGCCGAACAGCGCCTCAGCCAGTGCCTTGCAAAGCTCCGTCTTTCCCACTCCGGTAGGTCCTAAAAACAGGAAGGAACCGATGGGTCTGCGAGGATCCTTAAGGCCCACACGACTGCGGCGGATGGCCTTTGATACCGCTACAACCGCCTCATCCTGTCCGACTACACGTCTGTGAAGGATGCTCTCCAGAGATTTTAACCGTTCTGCCTCACCTTCCGTCAGCTTCTGTACCGGGATCTTTGTCCATGCGGACACCACGTCGGCGATATCCTTCTCACCCAACACCAGTCGTTCTGCACCTGCCGCAGTCTCATCCATCAGTTTAGCCAACCGGCGTTCCTTCTTACTTCTCTCTTTTTTCAGCTCGCCCAATGCATCGGCATCTCCGGCGCTGAGCTGCTCGATCATCTGCTGTTCCAGATCTGCCAATTCGCCCTGTAACGCCTCCGCCTTGATCTGCTTTGCAGACAACTGCTGACCCTTAAGCCTCAGGTGGGAAGCTGCCTCATCCATCAGATCAATGGCCTTGTCCGGAAGGAAACGATCATTGATATATCTGGCCGACAGCTTTACCGCCGCCTCCAAGGCCTCGTCGCTGATGACGATCCGATGATGCTCCTCATAACGGCTGCGCAGTCCCTTCAAAATGGCCAAGGTCTGCTCCTCAGTAGGCTCCTCGATCATCACCTGCTGGAAACGACGTTCCAATGCCGTGTCCTTCTCCACCCGTTTGCGATACTCATCCACAGTGGTGGCTCCGATCACCTGGATCTCACCTCTGGCCAGAGCGGGCTTCAAAATATTTGATGCATCCATGGAGCCCTCCGCTCCACCGGCACCGATGATAGTGTGCAGCTCATCAATAAACAGGATCACATCCCCTGCATCCCGCACTTCGTTAATGACATTTTTGATCCGCTCCTCAAACTCACCCCGATACTTAGACCCCGCCACCATGGCAGACAGATCCAACGTAAGCAGCCTTTTCTCCCGAAGATCCTCGGGAACCGCCCCTTCTGACATGCGAATCGCCAGCCCCTCGGCAATGGCGGTCTTTCCCACGCCGGATTCGCCGATGAGACAAGGATTATTTTTGGTACGGCGACTGAGAATACGGATCACCCTCTCTGTCTCCTGCTCACGACCGATCACCGGATCCAGCTTTCCGTTTTTTGCCATCTCCGTCATGTCGCGGCTGTAAGCCTCCAATGCAGAAGCTCCGACTCTGCCACGCATGCCGACCAGTCCCCGAAATTCCAGTTCCTCCCGGATCTCGTCCTGAGATAAGCCCATATTTGCCAGAATCTCCACACAAACTTTTTGCAGATTGACGTTTAGGGTGTTGATAATCCGGGCAGCACAGCTGTCCTGATCGGCCAGAATAGCCAGCAAAAGATGCTCTGTGCCGATCTTCTCCTCATTAAAGTGGATCACCTCCTCCGCCGCATAGGCCAACACCTTCTGCGCGCGAGGGGAAAAACCATCCTTTCCCTTGGTAACCACCGGTGTGTCCGGTGCGATCAAATCCTTCACCATCTGTTCAACCGCCTCAACGGTCACACCTTGAGCTGCCAATATCCTGCCGGCCACACTGCCTCCGTCCCGAAGCATACCGATCAGAATGTGCTCTGTCCCCACATATCCCTGACCATACTGGGCTGCGATCTCCGCCGCCAACCGGATCACCCGACCGGCACCGTCCGTATATCCATTAACCATCTGTTATCAACCTCCAAAATCATCCATAATCTCATCGATCAGCCGATGGATCTCCTCTCTGCTGATCCGCTTGCAAATCGCTCTGGCAATGATCACCCTGAGCATCTCATCCATCTCTCTGAGCGCCCGAAGCTTATCCAAATCAAGGGCGATCACCGCTCCTCTGTGGCGATCAAGGGTAAGAAAACCCTCTTCCCGCAGAACCGCGTAGGCTTTATTTACCGTATGCATATTTATCCCGATGTTTTCCGCCAAAGTCCGAACCGACGGCAGAGTATCACCCTCCCGCAATTCCTCCGTGGCGATCCCCAGTATGATCCGATTGCGCAGCTGAATATACAGGGCCTCATCGCTGTTAAAATCAATTTCCAGCAACATGATCTCATCGTCCTTTTCTTGCAGTATGTTATATTTATCATATAACAAAACCGTATATCTGTCAATTCCGATATCAAAAAACACAGAACCGGACCTTTGCAATCCGGTTCTGTTCCATCATGATCAATTCATTTTTTTGCAATCTTCATCCAATTGGACGTCTTCCAATTCGATATCCTCCAGTTCAAGATCTTCCAGTTCCAAATCCTCGAACTCAATCTCTTCAACCTCGAGTTCTTCCTCTTCGATTTCTGCTTCTTCGATCTCGACTTCTTCCGCTTGCGCTTCTTTGATCTCTGCCTCTTCGACGGCTGCGTCATCGGCTTCCGCTTCAAATGCAGCTACGATTCCGGCCATATCCAGCTGAATATCTTCCAATGCTTTTTCCAGCCGCTCAGCCTCGTCCGCATCCGGAATATCATCCAGCTCCAAGTCTTCATCGTCCAGATCATCAAAATCATCAAGGTCAAGGTTTTCCGGTTCAGACTCATCATCAAGGTCATCCTCGTACCCATCTCCATCCTCGTCCGGGTCATCCTCGTGATCATCGTCTGAACCATCTTTCCTGCTCGATGTGAACAGCAGATACATGGCAATCAGGCAGAGAAGCAGAACCACCATGATCACAAACATAACGGTACCGCGGCGATTGAGTTTCTCAATCTGCTCCTCATAGTATGCCAAACGCTGACTGTCTACCTCTGTCCCGCCCTGATTTCCGGTGTTCGCCCCGGTAGTGTTCTCAGTCTTTTCGGTGGACGGTTCTGTGGGCTCTGCGGTGGTGGGAACTGCAATCTCAGCCTTGCTCACCCGCTGCAGTGTATTCTCCTCAGCATCGTAGCGATAAAGAGCGCTGTGACCCTGCCAGTTCATGGCATAAAATACGACATAATTGTTGGAAGGTGCATCCTCTCTGATCCAGGCATCCACTACTCTGCCGCCAAACTCGACGAAGGTCCGCTTGTATCCGTTGGGCATCTGCTCATCCTCATCAAAGGGAAGAACCGTGTACAATGCGGAAGTGATCTGGATACCAACATAGGGATACAATCCACCGTTGGCTTCATTGTAAAGGTAGAGGTTAACGGACTGTCCATCGGAAACGGGAATCAACACCAGCCCATTGGCGAGGCCTTTTAATGCCTTGATCTCCACACCATTATAATTGTATGTTTTTTCCTCGTAGCCCTCCGGCGCTTTCACACCCTTCAAGGTCTCCTGGACACGTCCGGTCATGGATCCGATCACTACCTCCAGGGGATCTGCCGGGGTGGTGGGTTCCTCGGTGGTGGGCTCCTCAGTGGTAGGCTCCGCCGTGGTAGGTGCCGCTGTGGTAGGTGCCTGTGTGGTGGTCGCTTCTTTTTCTTTCGTCACACGGATGGCATACCAGAGAACGGTCTTTCCATCCTGTGCAGTAACCTTGATATCGTAAACAATCTTTCCGGATTCCAGCTTTGTCTCTGAAATGATATAAGTTGCGTCCGGATGCTCTGTGGTAGCAGAAACAGACAACTTTGTGACCGTATCGCTTACGGTCGCCTCATAAATCAGCTTGTTTCGATCAAACGCCGGTGTTATCTTCCCGGGGTAGATGCTCAATGCCTCCAAATAAGCATTGTTGGACAACTCTTCCGCCGTAGTAGTCGGAGCCTCAGTGGTAGGAGCCGCTGTGGTAGGTGGCTCGGTAGGCCGTTCCGTGGGAGGCTCTGTAGGCGCCTGAGTAGGTGGCTGCGTAGGTGGCTGGGTCGGAGCCTGAGTTGTGGGAGGCTCTGTGGGTGGCTGAGTCGGAGCCTGGGTTGTGGGAGGCTCTGTGGGTGGCTGGGTCGGAGCCTGGGTTGTGGGAGGCTCTGTAGGAGCAGTGATTGTAATGGTTCCTGCACTAGAACTACAAGGCATCGCCACGATAGGTTGCTCTGCGGTCTCACCATAAGCATCTCCATCGGGATTATACTGTACAGTGGTCATACCGGCCTTTAATGCTCTAAACGTGAAACTCTGGGATTTAAAACCATCGCTTTCTGCAATATCCAAATCTCCACTGACCAGCTCCAGATACGATCCGTCATAAGAAACCGATCCACTGTAGGTAAGCAGATCTGCGCCCTCCCATGAACAACTCAACGTAACTGTAAACGTATCACCAACATTTACGTTCGCACCGGACATAGAAAATGTACAGCTTGCCGCCTTTCCGACTAACATTGCTAATGAGCTTACCATCACCGCCATTACCAGCAGGCTAACACATAAGCGCATTATTTTTTTGTTTACTTTATTCACAATCTTCCTCCACTCACTGCTCAATCACTAAACGTTTTTTCAGATGCTGGCGTACCATCATCAAATCAAGAGCATCAATTTTCCCGTCTCCGCTTACATCAGCAGCAACTGTGTAGAGACCGCTCAAATCAACCTTTTTCTTTAGATACTGACGTACTGTCATCAAATCAAGAGCGTCGATTTTTCCATCACCACTCACATCACCATAAATCACCACGGTATACACATCACTGAGCACACCTTGCTCATCATATACCTTCACCAGCGTACCGGTTCCCACATTGGTCACTGCCGTCACGCCGTCAGCAGCGGTGATCACGGCACTT
>JAFOFP010000126.1 GCA_017387285.1 Lachnospiraceae bacterium | reverse complement strand
GTATCCGACAATGTACTTCCCTCCGGCATGATAATGCTTCCGGACAGCTGATCCATTTCCATATCCGGCATATAGGTAAAGCCTTTGTTGACAACCGCCAGGGCAGAACCCACCAAAACCGCCAAGGCAAGCAGCAACACAATCGCCTTATGATTCAGGCAGAAAATCAACACCTTCCGATAGCCGCCCATCAGCCAATCCATGACCGTGCTCTTTTTCGGTTTGGTGTTCTTCAGCATGGACTTAGCCATGGCCGGAACCAGTGTCAGGGCAATTACCAGACTGGCCAGAAGAGCATAACCGATGGTCAGTGCCATATCAAGGAACAGCTGCTTGGTCATTCCCTCCACAAAAACGATGGGCAAAAATACACAGACCGTAGTCAAGGTAGATGCCGCAATTGCACCGGATACCTGCGCCGCACCGGATACTGCCGCCTTCACTGCTGATTCTCCTTTATTTCTCAACCGATAAGTATTCTCAATCACTACGACAGCGTTATCTACCAGCATACCTACCGCAACCGCCAAACCGGACAGGGAGATCATATTTAAGGTGACGCCGGAGAAATACATCAGCGCCAACGCAAACAGCAAACTGATGGGAATACTGCAAAGGGTGATAAATGTGGGGCGGATATCCTTCAGGAAAACAAACAGGATGATCACCGCAAACACCGCACCCCACAGCAGGCTGTCGGTGATGGAATTGATAATAATATAAATGTAATCGCCCTGGTCAGACATATCCGTAAAATGCAATCCCGGATATTCTGCCTCCAGCTGGGCAAACTTTGCCGTAATATTGTCACTTACCGTGGCCGTCGCATAGGTGGACTGCTTGGAGAATGACAGCATGACACTGTTATTGCCGTTGACCTTGGCATAGATCTCATCGGAATTGTCGGTCATGTATACATCAGCCACATCGGTGAGATAGATGGGATCAAGGCCCTCCATATCCATGTCAAAGAGCAGCATTTCCTCCAATTCCTCACGGGAATTTAAGGTATCTCCCACACTGACCACATAGGATACTCCTGCCTCGTCCTTCACATATCCTGCAGGCATGGAAAAGTTTTGTGCCGTCAGAATTTGCGCCAGCATATCCATGGTGATGGTATTGTTTAAGTCAGCACTCTTCAATGTATCCGACTTGGTCTGCTCAATCTGCTCAAGGCCCTTATTGATCTCCTCAAGGGCAGAATTCAGCTGTTTTTCCGTCAGGATCAGCTGGACAGCCGCATCGCTCATCTGGAAAATACCCTCGATCTTCTTCTGCTCCAGCGTAGCTCTGGCATCCTTAATCTGAATGGTTCCGTCATTGAGCCCGCCCATGGCCTGATCGATCTGAGACATACCGGAATTGATCTGATTTTTACCACTGCTCAACTCTTCCAGTGTTTTATCGATATCGGAACGAGAATAACCCATCATCTCCAAGGTGGAATCCAACTGAGCAAGCCCAGTCTCAATAGCGGCATACTCCGCCAAAACCTCTGTATAGACTCTGGGAAGTCCCTCTCTGGTGACCCCCATTTCCGTCAGCTGCGCATCCAGCTTGGCCTGTTCTTCCTGCAACTGTTTATATTCATCGGACTCTCTGATTCGATCAATCAGGGTTGCTTTTTGTTCATCTGTCAGAAGATCGTTATTCTCAATCTCCTCAATGGCTGCTTTAAAGGTATTTTCCTGCTCGTTCAGCAGACGCATTTTCTCCACCAATGCGGTCAAACCCTCGACCTGTGGTTTTAACTCAGCTTTCCTCGCCTCCAGCTGCTGAAGAGATTTCTGAATTTCCAACAGTGTTTTTTCGCCGGTCAGCGCCTGCTCCAGCGCCTGACTAAGCTGAGCTTTCGCCTGAGTCAAATCAATCTTGGTGGAAAGCAGCTCCATCTGACCTGCATCCATCTCAGCCGTAGCCTTGGCCAACTCTTCCGCCAGCTTGACCTTACCGTCCTCCAGCTCTGTCTTGCCCTTTTCCAATTCTGCGAGGCCGTTTTCCACCTCGGCCAGGGCATCATTCAGTTCTTTCTCCGCCTCTGCAAACTGTTCGTCGATCAGCTCAGCAATTTTGTCATTTAACTCACTGATCTTATCCGGATTCAGATCCACGTGCATAACCTGCTCTAACATACCGCTGGCAGAAATGCTGGCCACGCCATCGGTTCCCTCCAGCTTGTTCATCAGCACCTCATCCACAAATGCGGACAGTTCCGCCACATCCATGCCTTCCATATCCACCGCAGTGGTCCGCACCGGCAGCATACTGGGATTCAGTTTCAGCAGATAGGGTGTACCCACCATGTCATCCCATGCACCCTCCAGCAGACTGATCTGCTGCAAAATATCCACTGCAACGATGTCCAGATTGGCATCCTCCGTAAACTCCAGCATGACCATAGAATAATTTTCACTGGAGGTGGATGTAACGGCTGATATGTTTTCCAGGGTAGCCATAGACTGCTCCATGGGCTTAGTCACCGTGGTCTCCACCTCCTCCGGTGTCGCTCCGGGATAGGTGGTCATGATCATGATGTAGGGCAGATCCATATTGGGCAGCAGGTCAGGCGTCATCTTGGTGTAGGATACGATACCCAACACGATAATGATCACCATAGCCACATAGATTGTGATGGATTTTTTTACACTAAAACGAGGCAGCATTCAATTTCTCCTTTTTCAGAACACAAATAAACAGCCCACAGGCTGAAGAATATTTTTTATTATATTCCCCAACTCTGCAGGCCGTCAATTTCCTTTTTATAAACTTTATATAAATATTGTGCACAATTTATTTTACCTTTTTCCGTTCGCGCACACAGGCGGATAACAGATACTCAATCTGACTGTTAATCGAGCGAAAATCGTCCTCAGCCCAGATTGCCAATTCCTCCCACAGAGATGGTGAAAGCCGCAGCAAAATCTGCTTTTTCGCTTTTTCCTTCTCTTTCATAGACTTTTCATGGTCACGGATCTGCTGTTCTTTGTCCAGCAATGCGGCTTCCTTGTTCTGAAGCTGTCGTTCCAGCTCCTGCAGCCGTTCAAACTGCGCCTTAATTTGTGTCTCTCTCTCTGCCAGCCGATGTGGACTGTCCGTTAGCTTTTCATCCTTCGGGAAATCTGACTTTGGAATGGCCATTGACCGGCTCCTTTCTATGTTACTATATCCTCGAAATACTGACTATCTACACAATCAACGGTCAAGGAGTTCATCAGTAGATGGAACCGCTGTTAACGATAGGCTGTGCATCCTTGTTACCGCAGAGCACCACCAAAAGATTGCTGACCATAGCAGCTTTCCGCTCCTCATCCAAAACAACGATCTCCTCCTCGCCCAGTTGGTCGATGGCCATCTTTACCATGCTGACAGCACCCTCAACGATCTTCTGTCTGGCAGCAATGATCGCTACAGCCTGCTGTCTCTGAAGCATCGCAGATGCGATCTCATCAGAATAAGCCAGATGATTGATACGTACCTCCTGAATCTCCAAACCGGCCTCTGTCACACGCTTCTGCAATTCTTCCTTCATGCTCTCGGCAATGGCCTTACTGGAGCCGCGAAGGGTCAGTTCATCGGTATCGTCCTCCACCGTATCGTAAGGGTAAAGCCGTGCCACATTGCGGACAGTGGAATCACACTGGATAGACAAAAAGCTCTTATAATTGTCCACGTTGAACACTGCTTTGGTGGGGCTGGCCACACGCCAGATCACCACAGTACCGATAATCACCGGGTTACCCAATGCATCATTGACCTTCTGCTTTTCGTTGCTAAAGGTGCAGACCTTTGTGGAAACCTTCTTACTTAACACAGGTGCGGTGGAGACCTGCGTTCCGTTGGCTGTGGTCTGAACATTCACGCCCTGATTTTGCACAGTCGGATTATAGCCTCCTGCAAACGGGTTGGTAAAGTAAAAACCGGGCTTACGGATCGTGCCGTAATACTGACCGAACAACGTCATGACCAATGCCTCATTCGGATTGATCACATGGAAACCGCCAAAACAGATACAGCAAGCAATAAACCATACGATGGACAAAACCAGTCCTACCACTCCCAGTGCGATAACGCCTGCATCAAGGGCAAAACCGCTGCCAACCATCCCTCCAATGGATAAAATCAACATGCCAATAATGGCAAACAACATCAGGATACCGTTCAGTGGAGCAATCTCCCTCTCCTCTACATTGAGATATGCGCTCTTAATATTTGTGTCACTCATCATAATCTCCCTCCATCACACGGAATATGTAAGTTTGTTGTGTGATATTTTTATGATATCATTTTAATATCATCCCTTTTATTTGTCAAGAATTTTTTCATCATCTTTAACTTGTAGTTATTTTGCCGTTGACAAAGAAAGCCATAAAACATACCACCACTGACAGATACCGGGGCTCCTCCATGCTCACCTCAGCCCGATTTCCATTGTAGGGATGCTTAAGCTAGGAAATCAGTGCAAATACCACCATCAACAGTTGACCGAAGGGGTTTCCCTTGGCGTTGAAAACCAAT
>JAFOFP010000125.1 GCA_017387285.1 Lachnospiraceae bacterium | reverse complement strand
CCAGATCGCATTTGCCAGTCTTGTGGTATAACCACCGCTGGACTGGTCCTCAACATGGGGCTCATCAATGATGACCATAATAAACAGATTGGGATCATCGTAGGGTTCAAAGCTGGCCAGTGATACAATATAGTTGCCGTTGCCACGGGGATATGTCTCCGCCGTACCGGTCTTTCCGCCTACGGCGTAGCCCTCGATCTCCTCCCATGCACTGGAATTGACCAGAACCTGACGCATGGCATCCTTCAGGAAGTTGGAGGTGTACTTACTAACGGTCTCCTTTACCACACTGGAGCCGATATTCTCGACGATCTCACCCTCTGCACTGATGATCTGCTTCACCAAATGAGGTTGATAATAGGTACCGCCGTTGATCAGTGAACTGTAGGCCGCCGCCATCTGCATAATGGTCACGTTCATATTCTGACCGAAGGCGTTGGTCGCGCCGTCGATCTTTGTCATGGAGTCGCCGGAAATCAGCAGACCTGCATCCTCATAGGGCAGATCCACACCGGTCTTTGCGCCAAACCCCCAGAACTCCTGATACTTACTCAGCAGATCCGTGCCCATGCGGAAGGAAATCTGCATCAGTGCAGGGTTACAGGAACTGACAACTGCCTGTTTCAGTGTTACCGTTCCATGCTGCTGGGGATATACGTGGCATTCAACCTCCACTCCATCCACCAGCTCATAACCATTACAAACAAAGGTACTCTGGGAAGTAACCTTTCCCTCCTCCAAGGCCGCCGCCACCGTCAATGGCTTCATAGTGGAACCAGGCTCATAGTTGGTGGTGGTCACAAAATTCTTCCAAAGCTGATCCAACGCTCTGCTGTATGCCAGTTCATTGGCTTCATCCGGAGATAAATTCGCCAGTTCGCCGGCTGTCAGCAGTTTATTAACATCGTAGGTCAGATCCTCCACATCAAGATCATTCAGATTGTAATTGGGATAATCGACAGAAGCCAATACCTCACCGTTATTGGGATCCATGGCGATCACCGCCACATTTTTTGCACCGATGGTGTCCCAGAATTCCTGAACATTCTCCTCAATGATCCGCTGAAGGTGGGAATCGATGGTTGATACGATACTGTATCCGTTGACCGGCTGGATCACATTGACCTCAGTCAGACTGTCCCGATTGAGATAACCGTACATCTGGCCGTTGGTTCCGATGAGCTGGCTGTTATAATACTGTTCCAAGCCGTAATTGCCGATGCTTCCCTCTCCGGAAGAAAAACCGATAATATCGCAGGCCAGGGAATTAAAGGGATATACCCGTTTGTAGGTAGTCTCAAACCACACACCCTTGATCCAGTCTTTTATTTCAGTATTGTTGTTTATTTCTTCCTGATAGGCCACAAAAGCCTCTCTCTGGGCTTCCGTCAAACCCTTTTTATATCGGATATAAGTGGCATTTTCATCGGCATAGATCCGCTGATACAGGGCCTCCTGGGTAAAAAGACCTGCGGTGTCTTCCTCTCCGCCAAAGATCTCCACCAACGCCTGAATGGTCGGCCCGGAGATCACTTCGTTGGAAGTAATAATGGACGGATCCAAAATCAGATTATAATTGACCTCATTGGTAGCCAGCACAATACCATTCCGATCGGTGATATTTCCGCGCTGATAAGGAATCGTCCGGCTGCCGTACCCCATCTGAGAGAGCACTTTCTTGCTGTACTCATCTCTGGTGGTGTTGGCTTTTACTGCAGCCACCCCAATCATGACAAACAAAGCCAGCATAATTACACAGAAGGTAAATGCCAGCTTTCTCTGCATGATCACTTTTATCGGTGTAGGCATCTTCCTCTTTTTCCCGGAGGAAGATGCTTTTTTTGTCTGCTTACGGGATGATTTCATTTTGACGTACATACCCACTTTCTATCTGATCATAGTAAATGACCTGACTGTCAGAGACGGACACCAGTCCCAGTTCTCCGGTTGCTACCTGATAAATATATTCCAAATCCACACCGGCTTCCACCAGCGCCTTCAATTTGGTGTTTTCCTCATTGATCCCCATCAATCGGCTCTCCAGCACTGCCACATCATCTGCTGCTGCCGCCAGGGCCGTCTGTGCCGCTAACATGCGGAATGCAAACAGCAATACTACCGCCAGCACCACGGTGGTGTACAGCGCAAACACCGGTGTCATCAGGCTTGTCCGCTCCTTCGGCTCGCGATAAACCTTTGGTTGGACTGCAGGACGCTTCTGCTGCTTTTTCGCAGGCTGACGCTTTGGCTCCGGCTTGCGCACAGGCTCGGCCGATGTTCTCAAGGGACGCGAAACAGGAACCTCCTCAGGCTGACGCTT
>JAFOFP010000124.1 GCA_017387285.1 Lachnospiraceae bacterium | reverse complement strand
GCCAGACAGGAAACCCACAGTCCCACCGGAACCAGCGTGAAGAACAACACGATAAACAACAGCACAATACCGCCTAAAATGATCCATCCAATTAAATCTCCCATTTTCTATCCTCCGTTTTCTTCATGTATACTGTACTATGATTTCAGGCAACCACATCAGACGCCTTTACCACAAGTCGTGACCCCTTCACCTTGATGATCTCTATCTCGGTTCCTCTCTCTATGTAGCCGCCTTCCGTAACCACATCAAACCGTACTCCATCGAAATCTCCTGCTCCGGAGGGACGCAGATCTGTGATCGCCGTGCCCTTCTTTCCCAACAGATAGGTCAGATCCGAATTACTGATAAATCCCTGATCCTTTTTCTGCTCCTCCTTAAGAATAATCGGCGAACGAAGCTTTCCCTTGGACAGGAGCCACAGGATCACCGCCAGCATCAGGCCCAGGAGAGCCAGCACCAAAAGCGTCACAAAAATCCCTTCAATCAATGAATCCGTCGTGCAGAGAATACCTGCGATCAGACAGACAATGGCGCTGAAACCCGGAACGCCGAAGCCGGGGATCGCCATCTCTACCGCCGCCAGAACAAAGCCCACGATCAGCAGAACAATTCCCAGTCCAACTATCCAATCCATTTGTCATTCCTCCTTTCATCCATCGGCATGGAAGATCATCTCAATCCTCTCTCACCGTCATCTTACCTCTATATCATAATCCTGTTTCTCCAAAAGAAAAGACATCTTCTGCCAATTATACATATCCCTCTCTCAGATGTCATTTTCGGGGCAATACTACTCTGAACACCGTTTCCTCCTCATCGGACTCCACGCTCACTGTGCCGCCTGCCTCCCTCACCAATCTGGACACGATAGCCAGGCCCTGGCCGTGGCCCTCCTCATTTTTGGTGGTAAAACCTGCCTTAAACAGATGGGGCATGATCTCCTCGGGGATCACAGGACCATTGTTGCTGATTTCAAACACATAGTCGTCCTCAGACTCATTGATCAGCACCATCAGCCGTTTATCCTCCTCCCGCTCCGCCAGTGCAGTCATCCCGTTGTCGATGAGATTGGCCAGCACACGACAGAGATCCCAAGGCATCATCTGAAGATCACCGAGCTGGCTTCCCACCGTCAGATACATATCGATCTGCTGCAGCTCCGCCGCCTCCAGCTTAGCCTGAAGGAGGGCATTGACCGCCGGCTGGGAGGTTTTTAAGGCACGGTTCAATTTCTGAATATCTTTGAACACCGGACGAACATAGCGGTGAGCCTCCCCATACTCCCGAAGCTCCATCAAACCGTAGACCACCTGAAAGTGGTTCATCAGGTCATGCTTCTGTTCCCGCAGTTTTCCGTTGAGATTTTCCAGATTTCGCATACTCTCCAGATAACTGCGGGTCTGATAACGGCTGACCGCCAGAATCCCCAACACCGAAAACAAGCTCGCCAGCAAAATCAGCACAACGCAGCCGAAGGCCATCAAACTGTCTGTCCCCGATATCCGATGCCAGATCACCATCAGTAAAACCGCCCCCATGATCATCTGGACTGCCACATTGATCAATAATGCAATGGTCAATTTCTTTATATTCATCTCTGATTTTCAGCCTTTCTTCTGCATTCAAACATCAATATCTTATTCTTTATCATACCAGTTTGTACCACCGCTTGCAAGAACAATGTAGCCCTTTGACACCGATGTAGGTACAGAAGAGTTAGCCCACATGGAAATGATCTGTACCATCGTCCATCAGCTGACCAGAAATCTCTCCCCCGAGGAGATCGCCGCCTCCGGTCTGGATAAATATTATGTGGACCACACCCTGGGGATCTGGCCTCAGGCGGCAGGGGGTATCCCCTTCAACGCCTGCGAGTTCCAAAGTAAGGGGGATGTGATCACCGATCTGGTGGAGGATCTGGCCGCGGAGCAAAAGGCCCGCACCACCTACGACAATATCCTCCGTCTGGTCAAGGATCCCGAGGTCTGCGACCCCATCCGCTTCCTCCGCCAGCGGGAAATCGTTCATTTCCAACGGTTTGGTGAGGGACTCCGACGGGTGCAGGAGGATCTTGATCCCAAGAACTTCTACGCCTACAATCCGGGATTTGATTGTAATTGAAATGGAGGGGCAGGTATATCCTGTCCCTCGCTCTATTTAGAAGTCTATTTTTTTACTCTCACAAACCTAAAACTCACTCTTTGCATAGATCCTGCATCCCAGCAGACACCCCAGCACATAGATCAACACCGCCCCAAGAGCCATGACCAACGGCCCGTTCAGTTGATTCAGCCAGAGGATCACT
>JAFOFP010000123.1 GCA_017387285.1 Lachnospiraceae bacterium | reverse complement strand
TCCTGAGAGATCCGCCATTTTTACAAAAGGAGGAAAAAGCATGAAAAAGTTACTTTCCGTCGTATTGGTCATGACGTGTATCATTTCCCTGCTCCCCTTCTCCGCACATGCCCAGCAGGATTTTCCGCAGTGGGATTATTCTACGGATACCCATGTAATACCCTTTTCAACAGGGGAACAGATAATTTATGAATATACTGCGACAAAAGATGAGATCATCGCTTTTGAACTGGATTATGGTCAGGCGGATATTGATCTGAGAGATCAATCCACCGAACCTGTTTCCGCATATCCCAAAGTCGTTCGCGTCATGAAAAACGACAAAGTTATCTTCGCGCTTCACTTCCAGGCTGGACACGAATACTACATCAGCTTCCTTAACTTTAACGAAGATCGTAAAGATGTCGAAGTAAAGACCTATGCATGGAGTGATTCCATGTATCCCACTATCCAATCCGGTCAGACGAAGTCCGTTGCCATCTCCAAAGATAAGAGTGTCTCCTTCATTGCAACCGTTACCACTTCCGGCCTTTATACCGTCTCTATGGGACATAAGGAATTACATTGTAATGTTTCCTGTTATCCTGATATGTCACCCAATGAATACCCCTCCCCGGTGTCTTTGGGATACTGGCAAGAGAACGAGAAATATCAATATTCCTATTACCTGGAAGCAGGCATTCCGTATTGTGTGGAGATCTTTTACTACGGTGATGCGGATCTTACTGCAGATTTCACCTTAAAACAAGGTGATCCCAGCGGTGATTATGCCATCTTAAAAAATGGTGAATCCATGACGCTGACCATCGAGCCTCATGACAACGACAACATGAAGTTCAAGACCCTGGTCTTCCAAGCTGAACGGGACGGAAAATACTGCCTCTTCTCCAAAACCTTCTCCGGCGATCTGTGTAATTCCTACGGTCAGCCTCCGGAAGGCGGAAAGAACTTCCAGGACGCGGATCTGGACCAGGGCTGGGTATACGAACTGAAAAAGGGCGAGTATTACGTCATTACCGTCCATAACTACACCGAAACGAGCAAAACTGATACAATATCACTGACTCATTACACAGATTACAACTCCGGCGAATTGAAGATCATCGAACATTCTGACAGCAGTATCAAGATTGGTTTATATACTGATCCTGCCTGTGCCGCCGTAGATGGTGTCGAGTGGTCCTGCAGCGATCCCAGCCTTTTTGATCTTGAAGAAAACGCCTTAGTGCCCCTGCTCAATGTGTATCCGAAAAAGCAAGGATCTGCTCAGATCACCGCTAAGGTTGGCGGTCTGACCAAGACGATAACGGTTTCCACCTCCTATACACCCCCCGAGTTGCAAGAAGGCAAGACAACATATGTTGCAAAATCCAGCACATCTGATCCATGTGCTTATTTCACCCCCTCTGTTTCCGGCACTTATACACTAAGCTTCTCCCCTTATTATGCCGGAGAAGTTTATCGGTACAGCATGGTGATCACCGATCCCACTGGCGGACGGATCTATAACAACTATGGATTCGAAAGCTGGACAGATGTCGAAGTTGAATTAGAAGCAGGTGTGAAATATACTGTCTGCGCAGACGGTTCTCCCTCTGAGCTGCGCTTTGACCTCAAGTCCGCCGCTGCCACTCCTACCGAGCCCACTCAGCCTGAAGAAACCCAGCCCTCCGGCAATACCGGTAACAACGATTCCGGTAATACTGGTAATACCGGAAACACAGGCAATAACGGAAATTCCGGCAGCAATGACACCACACAGCCCACAACGCCGTCCACAGAGCCATCCGGCAGCACCACAGAGCCCACGAAACCCGTAGAGGGCACGAAGCCGACGGATCCCGCTACGACTCCCACACAGCCTTCCCTGCCCCCTGTACAAGGTGATAAAGTGGAGATCCAGATTGAAAACGGCGGTGCCGTTGTTACCCCCGACGCTGTGGAGGATATCATCCAAAACGGCGCGTCCCAGACTCTGGTCGTTGATGTTTCCAAGGAAGCCGATGTCACCTTT
>JAFOFP010000122.1 GCA_017387285.1 Lachnospiraceae bacterium | reverse complement strand
GATGGGCAATGCCGCAGCAAGTCCATTTTCTCCAAACAGCCTGTCAAGAATGAACATGAACGGTATGTAGAATACCAATTCCCGGACGATGGCATGGATCATCGTCCCTTTTCCGTTGCCCATGGCCTGCATACAATAGGATGTATGATAATTCAGCAGCTGGAACAGCAAATAACCCTTTGCGGTTCTCCCTTGTAATCGCCCGGGCATCCGAAAATCGATTACTGAGAGGCGCCGTCTCCCCTGCCTTTTTAAAGGCATAGAGAAGATATGCACAAGCGAAGATATTGGAGAGGAGTGTCGCCAATGCCGCACCCAACACCTCATATCCATCCGGCAATAAGACAAACATAAACAGCGGGTCGAGAATCATATTCAGCACGCCGCCGCTGCTCAACCCTACACTGGCCTGCTTTGCATGCCCAACATTTCTCAGCAAATGGGCAATGGTGGCCGACAAAACGCTGGGTACACTGCCGATGACAATTACCATAAGCGTGTACTGTCTTGCAAAGCCAATGGTCGCCTCCGATGCGCCCAAAGCCATCAAAAGAGGATCCAAAAACAGTCCCACCAAAACAGAAAACGCAAAAGACAGACCAATAGAACAATAAAAGCTGAATGCACTTACGCTTTTTCCTTCCTCGTGCCGCTGCTGACCCATCAGTCTGGCAATCAGGCTTCCGCCGCCCACACCAAACAGATTTCCGAATGCCACGTGCAAAAGCACCAGTGTCAGCGTCACCGTTGTGGCCGCCATCATGTAAGAATTTCCGGTCCGTCCGATGAAAAACGCATCCACCATATTGTAAACCAGATTAATCAGCTGACTGATCACTGTGGGGATGGCCAAAGTAGCCAAAGCCCTGGGGATCGGTGCCGACTCGAATAATTCTTTTTTGCTCATGCGGCTGTCTCTGCCTGTCACGTTGTTCTCCTCACTGTTTTTCTGTCTGTTCTTCTTCTGTCTGTTCTGCCGGGTTTTCACCTGTTGTGAACCAATTCCCCATGTGTCCCGTAATCTTACCGATTAAAGGTCATGGACAAGGTGGTACTAAACGTTTCCCCGGACGCCAGGCTGGCTGCTGCTGCCCGCTGATCCCACTCACAGGAACCACCTTCCACTCCCGGCAGACTGTGCCAGGGCTCAATGCAGACAAACTTCACCTTCTCGGTATTTTTGCTCCAGATCAAGGTATAGGGGTATCCCTCAATATTGCAAACCACACTTCGATCACTGTTTTTCTCGTAAATACCCAGCGTGGTACTCTTTAGATTTACCATGCAGAAACTGTCATTGTCAAAGAGATGATCCGTCAACGGAATCTCCTTAATATTCTGTCCCAGATAATAACACTTTCCGCTGATCAAGCCGTTAGGCATGCAATCGATCACCAATGGACTCTCCACGCAGTCAAACCGAAACTCGTAATCCTCCGTGTCATGAGCTGCATCAAAGGGACATGCGAAAGCAGGATGATAACCGATGCCAAACCGCAACAACTCATCCCCCGGGTTCTCCACCTGAAGGGTATGATGCACCGTGTTTCCCTCCAGCGTAAATATGGATCGCAACACAAACGCATAAGGGAATTTTTCCTCGATCGCTTTGTCGGAACACAGTTCCAGAACCAACCGTTCATCGCTCGCCTCCACCAGCGTATGCTCCATATCCCGGGCAAAGCCGTGTGGACTACCCTTATATTCTCTGCCCTTGGCAATGAATTTGCCTTCTGTCAACTTTCCGGTATAGGGAAACAGAATCGGTGCATGGCGCCCCCAAACGGCCGGATCTCCACACCAAAGACACTCCTGACCATCTACTTTAGAGACAATGCTGACAGGCTCCGCACCGGCAGAAGAAACCGTAAGTTTAAGATAATTGTTTTCTAAGGTGTAATTCATGAAGACCTCCTTCTATGTCAATATTTCTCCAAAAAGCTATGTAACTCGCCCTTGCTCTTGTATCCCACCATGGTATCCAGATTCACACCGTGAATACTGTTGAAAATATGCTTTTCCACCAGAGGATTCTCTTTTTTCAGGTCCTTCAACAGCCGTTTTACCACCCGCCGTTTTGACTCATTTTCGAACTGTGCTGCCCTCTCGGTGAACCGACAGGCACACTGAATAAACTCCAGACTGTTATATCTGGCCCATGCGATGATGTCATCCTCATGAATACAGTACATGGGACGAATCAACTCCATGCCCTCAAAGTTGGTGCTGTGGAGCTTAGGCATCATGCCCTGCAGCTGTCCGCTGTAGAACATTCCCATGATGGTGGTCTCGATCACATCATTAAAATGATGACCCAGCGCGATCTTATTACAGCCCAGATCCTGGGCATTCTTGTAGAGATGTCCTCGGCGCATCCGGGCACAGAGGTAACAGGGTGACTCCTCCACACTGTTGGCCACATTGAAAATATCCGTCTCAAAAATGCGGATCGGCACATGGAGAAGCTCTGCATTTTCCTCGATCCGTTTGCGGTTGGCCGGGTTATAGCCCGGATCCATCACCAAAAACTCCAACTCAAAGGGCACATCACTGTGCTGCTGAAGCTGCTGCATCAGCTTCGCCATCAGCATGGAGTCCTTGCCGCCGGAAATACACACAGCAATCTTGTCTCCCGCCTGAATCAGTTCATACTGTTTGATCGCACGGATGAAGGGATTCCACAGTTCCTTTTTATATTTCTTTACGATACTTCTCTCGATCAGCTGGTAAGGTTCCAGTTCTCTTGCCATAAATCATGCCTCTATCATTATAAATATTTTACCATCTTGTACTCATCAGCAAATGTGTCATCCGGATAGTTCAGTGTTTCTCTCTCACCAGATCCTTGATCACCTCTCCGGCGATAATCAACCCTGCCACCGCAGGCACGAACGCATTGCTGGCCGGGGTCTGGCGGCGGGAACTGCTGCCCACACCACTTTGCTCACTACCCGGCACCTCCAATGGTGTCATGGCCTCCTCTCTGGAGTACACCACCTTCAGTTTTTTGATCCCCCGTTTTTTTAACTCACGTCGCATCACTCTGGCCAGAGGACACACCGATGTCTCATTAATATCCGCCACCTCGAAGGCCGTGGGATCAATCTTATTTCCGGTACCCATGCTGCTGATGATGGGCGTCCCGGCAGCCTGTGCCTGCTCCACTAACATCAGCTTACCGCTGACCGTATCGATGGCATCTACCACATAGTCATACCGGGTAAAATCAAACTGATCTGCCGTCTCCGGCAGGTAAAAAGTCCGATAGGTATTTACCACCGCGTTGGGATTGATCTCCTTGATCCGCTCTGCCGCCGCGTCCACCTTATACTGCCCCAGCGTTTTATGGGTGGCAATGATCTGACGATTGATGTTTGACAGGCACACCGTATCGTTATCAACGAGATCCAGCGTCCCCACGCCGCTGCGGGCCAGAGCCTCCACCACATGGCCGCCAACGCCGCCCACACCAAACACCGCTACGCGGGCGCCGTAAAGCCGCTCCATGGCCTCACTTCCAAATATCATTTCTGTCCGAATAAACTGTTCTGACATGTTAATCTCCTATCCGTTTCTCCATAAAATTTTATCACCGGCTCATGTCTTTGTCAATCGCTGAGGGCGGGTCATGATACTCATCCTATCCGCCGGTAGCAAAAATATTACAAACTGATTACAAATGTTACAACGTTTTTACAGTTGTATTAATTCGCTGTCACAATTATTGACGAATGTATTTTCTTTCATTATATTGAAATTGTCATCGGGGATAAAACCTATTGACGCCCAAATCATAAAATAATTCAGAAACACATTTTGCTCAATACTGCAATATAACCAAACAAGGAGGACTGAGAGATGAAGAAGGCGCTGACATTTTTCCTTTGCATACTGTTACTGACCGGGTGCGCCAAAGCACCTGCGGTTCCCGATGAAACCATCTCCGGCGACAATCAGGTACCGGTTCTCTGTGCCGAGGGCTCTAACCTGACCGTTCCCCTTGGGGCCCGCAGCACCATGCTGAGTGAGGTTCCCACTCCCACACTGGTTGCTCCCATGACTCACCTTCCCGACAATATATTCCTCCTGTCCGGCGGAATTGCATTAGATATTGCCAACACGAAAACCTTCAGCGAGGCAGACATTGTGGCTGCGGCCAATGCCCTTCCCGTCGATGCCTTTGACAACTACCGACAGATTGCTGTCCGTTACGATGAAAGCAGTTCCGATCGGTTAACAGAACTTTTGACCGCCCAGTACGGCCCCCGCCCCGATGAGCTGCAGATGGAAAAGCAGATGCTCTTTCAGGCACAGATGATTCCCGGCATTTCCGCGCGGATCGATGCTCTCTGCGCACCGGGACAGAGCACAGCTTCTCTGGATACAGAGCTGGTGGGACAACTCACCAATTACTTCCGTTTCAAGCTGAGGGAATATAATGACGCATACGCAAAGCTTACCGGCAGCCTCGGCTCCTCTGACCGGGTAAAAACAGAATGGTTCCTGTGGCAAAACGCATTTTCTGCACAGGAAGCCAGTCTCAAGGCAACATATACACAAGTGGAGAGCGACATCGCCATCCGCTCCGTCGCTGAATCCGGCGATTATCTGATCATCGGTCTGCAGGAGCAGCTGCACATTGATTACCGCTATGCCGGCAACTCCCATGCTGACCGCATGGCCTACTCCATCAATCACGCACTGGTTCTTCAGCTTTCCGACAAAGGCTATCAGGTGGTTCGCGATTTCTATTCCAGCCCGATCCTCGGTCTGGACACCACCGAGGGAATTGACCGTTTCCTTCCCGCCGAGGCACAGACACTGATCTGGCTGGTGCAGTACGACGAGGCGGCAGGCCAATGGCGACCCGCAGGTTATGCGTGGGAAACTGATTCTCCCCTGTAAAAATTGATATTTTACCATAGAAAAATCCCCGGCCTCCTCCGGGGATTTTCTCACACGCTAAACAAATCTGTTGACAAATATCGCTCTCCCGTGTCCGGAAGAATGACCACAATGGTTTTCCCGGCATTTTCCGGCCTCTTTGCCAGTTCCAGCGCCGCCCATGCCGCCGCGCCGGAGGAAATCCCCACCAGAATGCCTTCCTCTCTGCCGATCCGTCTGGCCGTCTCATAGGCCTGCTCTTCGGTCACCGCAATGATTTCATCGTAAATTTGGGTATTCAATACTTCCGGCACAAAACCACCGCCGATACCCTGCAATCCGTGGGATCCCGGTTTCCCGCCGGACAATACCGGTGAACCGACAGGTTCCACCGCGACCACCTGAATCTCCGGATTCTTTTCCTTCAGATATTCACCCGTTCCGGTGATGGTTCCCCCGGTGCCGACACCGACCACCAGAATATCCACCTTTCCGTCGGTGTCTGCCCAGATCTCCGGGCCCGTGGCAGTTCTGTGAGCCGCCGGATTGGCCGGATTGACAAACTGTCCGGCCACCATACTACCGGGGATCTCCTTCGCCAGTTCATCAGCTCCGGCGATGGCTCCCGCCATGCCCAGTTTTCCGTCCGTCAGCACCACCTCCGCGCCGTAGGCCGCCATGATCTGTCTCCGCTCCACACTCATGGTGTCCGGCATGACAATGATCATCCGATACCCTCTGGCTGCCGCCACGGCCGCCAAGCCGATGCCGGTGTTCCCTGAGGTGGGCTCGATGATGACAGCACCCGGTTTCAGCACCCCTCTGGCCTCCGCATCATCAATCATGGCCTTTCCCACCCGATCCTTCACCGAACCGGCGGGGTTAAAATACTCCAGCTTTCCGAGAACGGTGGCTTTCAGACCGTCCTTTTTTTCTATATTGGTAAGCTCCAACAACGGGGTATTTCCGATCAGTTGATCAATGGAAGTAAAAATTCTGCTCATATTCTGTCCCTGACCTATTTACATACACTGGTTATCTTCTTTAAGCTTTTGTTTCAGTTTAATCATATTGATCGTCTTCGGATCACACCCACCGCCGACACAGAGTGCCGCTGCCGTTCCTGCGGCCTGCGCCATGGCAAACACCGGCGGCATCACGCGGATCGCACCCAACGCAGCATGGGTGGCTGACACACACCGCCCCGCAACCAGCAGATTTTCCACCTTCTGCGGCAGCAAAATGCGGTAAGGGATCTGATAGACGTCCGCCAGCTCCGTTTCCTCTTTCTTAAATCCGGTTCCCGTCATGGAGCCCTTTGCCGGATGCAGATCGATAGGATAGCTGCACAAGGCGATACAGTCCTCAAACTGCGTATTCTCTATCATATCCTGCTCGGTCAAAACATACTCGCCTCTGATTCTTCTGGACTCCCGCACGCCCATGCAGGCACCACTCTGGGCGATCCGGGCATTTTCCAGTCCCGGAAGTGTCTTGAAAAAGTCCATCAAAAACTCTACCTGCTTCAGTCCCTCGAAATAGGCCTTGCTCAAATCCTCCTCATCCACCGGGTTCATCCCTTGGATTCTGGTGGTATTGAGCCGCCATTCGCCCTCATTCACCATGTGATACAGACCGATCTTATTGCGGTTAACGGGAAATTCACCCTTGGCTCTCTTTTCCTCAATGATCTTATGATAAGGCAGATAACGAAGTTCACCCTCCTTATCCAAATACTCCTCGATAGCCTTGTCATCGGCATTGTAGATCCAGAAGAACAGGGTCATGGGCTGCAGACCCTCCTCCACATCCTCCATCTCGCAAGGCACGCCGGCCTTCAGGCTGACAAACCCATCTCCGGTACAGTC
>JAFOFP010000121.1 GCA_017387285.1 Lachnospiraceae bacterium | reverse complement strand
TCCGCACCGGATGCGGGGCGGGAATTGCCCATCATCTGCATAGCCAGGCCGGATAACAGCAGACCGTACATCAGCTTTTCAAAGGTTTCCTCGTCGCGGTCTACAATGCCGCCGGCGCATTCCAATACGGCGTTGGTGGCCTCTCTGGTCATGGTAGCAATGCGGTCACAATAGAACTCACCGGTCAGCAGATGACCCACCTGCCAGTCGGTGAGAGCGATGTATTTGCCGATCATGTCGCCGAAGCCGGACTTAGCCAGGAAGAGAGGGGCGTTTTTGATCACATCCAGGTCTGCAACCACGATGGTGGGAGCCACAGCGGTAAGTGTGCGCTTGCATCCCTTCCAGGTCATGGCAGCCACGGAGGAGCAGAAACCGTCCACGCTGGCTGCAGTGGGACAGGATACAAACCGTGCATGGTGCTCGTAAGCTACATAGCGGGTAATGTCGTGAATGGTACCGGAACCAACGGCAATGAGGATTTCCGCCTCGGCGGGAAGTTCAGCCTCCAAAAGGGCAACACCGTGCTCATTGGCATGGAGATCTTCAGGGTTCAGGATTACTTCGCAGTTAACGGCAGGGTGTTTACCCTCGGTGGCACGGTAGGTGTTTTCATCATAGACAGCCACGGTGTAGCCGGTAAGGCCATACCGGGTCATATACTCGGAGAGGCGGTTGAGGCAGCCGGGCTCCACAACAGAGAAAACCGTCTCCATGGCGTGGCTTCTGCCGCAAGAGCAGGGGCCGCTGTATTTTTGTGCGTCAATGATCATGGCTCATCCTTTCTGCCCGTAGTATGCGCCCGGGCCATGCTTGCGGAAATAGTGCTTGTCTGCCAGACTCTGCTGGAAGGAAATCTGATCGTTCAGCTTGATGCTGTGCCATGCCATCATGGAAACTTCTTCCAGAATGATAGCATTTTCTACGGACTTATCTGCATTTTTGCCCCAGGTAAAGGGTCCGTGGGAATTGACCAGGACAGCGGGGCAGGACATGGGATCTCTGTCTGCGAAGATCTCACAGATCACCTTACCGGTTTCTTTTTCGTACTCGCCGGAAATTTCCTCGTCAGTCAATTTTCTGGTGCAGGGAACATCACCGTAGAAGGTGTCGGCGTGGGTAGTACCCAGCGCGGGAACGGAGCAGCCGGCCTGTGAGAAAATGGTGGCCCAGCGGGAATGGGTGTGGGTGACACCGCCGATCTCGGGGAAGGTCCGATAAAGCTCCAGATGGGTGGGAAGGTCGGAGGATGGATTCCATTTTCCTTCCACGGTCTTTCCGTCCAAATCGACGATGACCATATCATCGGGGGTCATGGAATCGTAGGGGATTCCGGAGGGCTTGATCACTACGAGGCCTGTTTCACGGTCGATCTGTGAAACATTTCCCCAGGTGAGGGTGATCAGTCCGCTGGTCTGTAAGCGGATATTGGCTTTGCAGACCGATGCTTTTAACTGTTCTAACATGGTATGACATCCTTTCTGTAGATGATAAACGAAATAGGTAATTCTATTATACATCATGAATGAAAATAAGCAAGATATGGCGATAAAATCGAAAAATGAGCAGCTAAATGAGCGAAAACAGGCACAGGAAGCCTGTTTTTGAGAAATTTTAGAAAATGATGATTGTGTCAGAGGAGAGGCTGGATTATAATAAAAACATATGGTTTTGATAAGAAAGAAATTGAGGAAAATGTTATGAAGGAAACGAAGAAGGATCGGAATTTCATGCAGAAATTGGCGGAATTTATTGTGAGTAAGCGCCATCTTTTCTTTTTGATATATGGAATCGCGGCAGTGTTCTGCGTATTTTCCATGGGCTGGGTTCAGGTGGAAAATGATGTGACTACCTATTTGCCGGAGGAGACAGAGACCAGACAGGGCATTGTGGCCATGAACGAAAATTTTGTCACCTTCGGTTCTGCCCGGGTGATGGTATCCAATGTGACACCGGAGACAGCGTGGGAAATTTATGATCAGATCCTTGCAGTGGAAGGGGTCAGCATGGTCACTTTTGATGGGACGGAGGATCATTACCGCAGTGCGGCGGCGTTGTTTGACGTGAATTTCTCCGGGGAGACCAATGACGAGGAGACCCTTCTGGCAATGGAGGAAATCCGTGAGGTGGTTTCCGGTTATGACAGTTATATTGATACATTGGTGGGATATGATGATACTGAGATGCTTCAATCGGAGATGACGACGATCCTTATCGTAGCATCTATCATTATGCTGCTTGTATTGACGCTGACTTCCCGATCTTATGCGGAGGTACCGGTTTTGCTGATCACCTTTGGCATGGCAGCATTGTTAAATATGGGGACCAATTATCTCTGCGGAAAGATCAGTTTTATTTCCGACTCCATTGCCGTGGTGCTGCAGCTGGCACTGGCGGTGGATTATGCCATTATCCTCTGCCATCGGTTTACCGATGAGCGGGAGATGAAGCCTGTCATGGAGGCGGCAACCACTGCGTTGGCTAAGTCCATGCCGGAGATCAGTGCGTCCTCCCTGACCACCATCAGCGGTTTGATCGCTCTGGGATTTATGGAGTTTGGCATCGGACTGGATATGGCCATCGTTTTGATCAAAGCGATTTTTATGAGTCTGTTTTCGGTGTTTACTTTGATGCCCGGTCTGCTGGTTTTGTTTGCGCCGCTGATGGATCGGACAAGACACACCAGACTGCTGCCCAATGTGACTTTTTTGGGAAAATTTGCGGTGAAGGTCCGCCGGGTACTGCCTCCTCTGTTTGTGCTTCTCATTATCGGAGCCTTTTATCTCTCCGGCAAGTGTCCTTATTGCTATAGCTTCAATGACTTACATACGGCCAAGATGAGTGAACGGCAGGCCGCTTATTTTAAGATCAAGGACACCTTTGGTACCAGTAATATGGTGGCTCTGGTGGTCCCCTCGGGGAATTATGAGGCTGAGTCTGCTATTTTGGAGGAGATCGTCACCTATGATGAGGTAAAAAGCGCCATGGGTCTGGCCAATATAGAGGCCATGGGCGGATATATGCTGACAGATGCCCTTACCCCCAGAGAGCTGGCAGAGCTGGCGGATCTGGATTATGAGGTGGCTCAGACGTTGTACGGTGTCTATGCCGTAGATGAAAATCAATATGGTGAATTGCTCAACGGTCTGGATGAGTA
>JAFOFP010000120.1 GCA_017387285.1 Lachnospiraceae bacterium | reverse complement strand
TGGAAGGGGACGTGGTAAAATGTACGATGGTCTTAATCTGATCTCCCTCAGGGAGCTGGAAGACCGAAGAAGATGCCGGAATTGTATGATCATAGATCTGAGAGATGAGATGGCCTTTCGCGCAGGGCATTTCCCTGATGCGGTAAATCTTCCTTTCGAGGCGTTTGATCGGTGGGCATATGGTCTGCCAAAGCACAAAACCATTATTCTGTACTGTGAGCGGGGAGGCTCGGCCATGCTGGCAGGACGCAGACTGATGCGTGCCGGCTATGAGGTGGAGATCGTGTCCGGTGGATATCGCGGAATGTGCCGTGAGGATAATCAGTAAAATGAAAACGGTGCCTGTGTGACGCTGAAGAGAGATAACGGATGGCAGGCAGTGATAAATTGCCTGCCATTGTTTTTTGGAGTGCCAACAGACTGGGGTGCTGTAAATTTCTTCTTAATCTCCTTGTCATATCCAAAGGAATTTGTTAGAATATTCATGTTGAGAAGACATGAAAACGTTTGATTAAGCATGTGGAGATAAGGATGAAACAATACGAATTGATCGCGCCCTGTCATTTCGGCATGGAAGCGGTATTGAAAAGAGAAATTCTTGACATGGGATACGAGATCGCCGGTGTCGAGGACGGTAAGGTCACATTTATCGGAGATGCGGAGGCCATCTGTCGGGCCAATTTACAGCTTCGCACGGCGGAGCGTGTTTTGCTGAAGGTGGGCAGCTTTGAGGCGCGCACCTATGATGAATTGTTTGAGCGGACCAGGGAGCTGCCTTGGGAGGAGTTTGTTCCCGCAGACGGAAAGTTCTGGGTGGCTAAGGCGGCATCCATCAAGAGTACGCTGTTCAGCCCTTCGGATATTCAGTCCATTATGAAGAAGGCCATGGTTCGCCGGCTGGAGAGTGTTTACGGCATGAGTTGGTTTCCTGAGACCGGCAGCGCATATCCCGTCCGGGTGACCTTGATGAAGGATGTGGTGACGGTGGCGCTGGATACCTCCGGCGATTCCCTGCACAAGCGCGGTTATCGTCAGCTCACCAGCAAGGCGCCCATCACCGAGACGCTGGCAGCGGCACTGATTCTTCTGACTCCCTGGCACAAGGATCGTATTCTGGTGGATCCTTTCTGCGGCTGTGGAACCTTCCCCATTGAGGCAGCCATGATCGCAGCCAATATTGCCCCGGGTCTGCGCCGGCATTTTCAGGCGGAGCAGTGGACCAATGTGATCGATCCCGAGGAATGGCAGGCAGTCCGGGAGGAATTGGAGAGTGAGATCAATCTGGATATCGATGTGGACATCCAGGGTTACGATATCGACGGAGATATTATCAAGGCGGCCAGGGCCAATGCGAAAATGGCCGGTGTGGACGGCCTGATCCATTTCCAACGGAGAGGCGTGGCGGATCTGAGTCATCCCAAACATTACGGATTTATCATCACCAATCCACCTTATGGCGAGCGTATCGAGGAGAAGTCTGCGCTGCCGGCTTTGTACGGAGATTTCGGGAAACGGTTTAAGGAGCTTTCCGACTGGTCAGCCTACATGATTACTTCCTATGAGGATACGGAAAAGTATTTCGGACGGAAGGCGGATAAAAACCGTAAGATTTATAATGGTATGATGAAGACATATTTTTATCAGTTTATGGGTCCCAAGCCACCCAGAAAGAAACCGGAAGGAAATCGATAGAAAGAGACGAAAGTGACGGGGAAAGATATGACACAGTTGATTTTTGCAACCGGAAATGCCGGAAAGATGAGGGAGATCCGTCAGATCATGGCAGATATGCCGTTGGAGATCAAGTCCATGAAGGAGGCCGGTGTTGAGGCAGATATCATTGAGGATGGAAAGACCTTCGAGGAAAATGCGCTGATCAAGGCGAGAGCGATTCAGGCGCTGGCAGGAGGGATTGTTCTGGCGGACGATTCCGGTCTGGAAGTGGATTACATGAATAAAATGCCCGGTATTTACTCGGCTCGGTTTATGGGTGAAGATACATCCTATGATATTAAAAATAAGGCGATCATCGATGCGCTGGAGAAGGCGGAGGGCGAGGCGCGGTCAGCCCGCTTTGTCTGTGCCATTGCGGCGGTGCTGCCGGACGGCAGTGAGCGGGTAGTACGCGCCACCATGGAGGGGCGTATCGGTTATGAGATCGCCGGAGCCAACGGATTTGGTTACGATCCGATCTTCTTTTTGCCGGAGTACGGCAAAACCTCGGCGGAGCTTTCTCCCGAGGAGAAAAACGCCATCAGTCACAGAGGAAAGGCACTTCGCCTGATGAAGGAGGAGCTTAAGGAGGCACTTTCATGAAAATATTGATCGTCAGCGACAATCACGGCCGTACCGGAAATCTGGAGCAGGTGATTAAGACGCATGCCGATATGGATTATTTTATTCATGCAGGGGATACGGAAGGCTCTGAGGATTATATTGAGGCACTTTTGGACTGCCCAAGTGCGATTGTGGGCGGAAATAACGATTATTTTTCCGGCCTTCCCCATGAGCTTACCGTTCAGGTGGGCAAGTATAAGGTATGGATCACTCATGGTCATACCTACAGCATCTATTCGGGATATGACCGGATCGAGCGGGAGATGAACCGGCGGGGCGTGGATTTTGCCGTGGTGGGTCATACTCATATGCCGAAGGTGGAATGGTGTGGGGAGGATCGTGCCGTCGTCAATCCCGGAAGCATCAGTCTGCCCAGACAGCCCGGGAGAAGACCCAGCTATGTGGTCATGGAAATCGACCGTGAAGATCAGGTTCATTTTACTGTTTGTTGTCTGTGAGAAAAAAATTGAAAAAAATTTAAAAAAGTGATTGACAGAATCCTTGTCATGAGCTATAATCATTCGTGCGTTGCGGGTGTAGTTCAATGGTAGAACACTAGCCTTCCAAGCTAGATACGTGGGTTCGATTCCCATCACCCGCTTTCCCTTATGATTAGGGGTATGTGTGTCTGTAGCTCAGCAGGATAGAGCAACGGCCTTCTAAGCCGTGGGTCGCGGGTTCGAATCCCTCCAGGCACGTTCCGCGACAGCGGTTAAATTTATAATGGTGGGTATAGCGCAGTTGGTTAGCGCGTCAGATTGTGGCTCTGAAGGCCCAGGGTTCGAATCCCTGTACCCACCCTTCCGTATGCGTAATGGCCTGTCGTCATTACGCATATATTTTATCAGCAATGAGCCATGCAGAAAAAGACAGTTTTCCGGATGCGTGCTTGCACGGCATCGTGGGAAAATGGCTTTTTCTATAGGGCGTATGCCCTATAATGAGCAGACTGTTGCGAAGCAACTGCAGTTTGCGTAAGCAAAGTGCAAGGCTGCGAATGTAGCA
>JAFOFP010000119.1 GCA_017387285.1 Lachnospiraceae bacterium | reverse complement strand
AGATCGACATTTACGGCCGTATTGCCTCCATGCTGGAGGTGGGTACCGGCTTCAACGGTGAAATGACCGGCCGTGAGAATGTTTATATGAATGGCGCGATCCTGGGTATGACCAAGGCAGAGATCGATGCCAAAATGGAGGATATCATTGAGTTTTCCGAAGTGCGCGATTTTATCGACACTCCGGTGAAGCGGTATTCCTCCGGTATGTATGTGAAGCTGGCCTTCTCCGTGGCGGCCCATCTGGACAGCGAGATCATGATCATGGATGAGGTGCTGGCTGTTGGCGATATGGCATTCCAAAAGAAATGTCTGGACAAAATGCGTGATGCTGCTAAAAAGGAAGGCCGCACGGTACTTTATGTTTCCCACAATATGAATACCATTCGTCAGCTGTGTGACCGGTGTGTGGTGCTGGATCAGGGCAAGGTCATTTATGTTGGCGATGTGGAAGAGGCCATCAGCATCTACATGGGAAATACAGTGTCATCTTCTTCGTATGTGACCCTGACCGATAAAAAACGGTTTATGGACACCATTCCCGGTGTCAAGTTGAAGTCCATCGAGATTTTGGACAGAGATGGCTGGTGCCTGCAGACGGGGGAAAAGCTCCGTTTCCGCATCAGTGTGAAAGCAGATCAGGATATTTCCGGCGTCGGTTACCGGCAGGGGATTTTCAGTTCCGACGGGAAGCCGATCACATTGATGTGCGCACCGAATTGCGTGAACTGTAAAAGTGGAGAGGAACAGTTGATCACCCTGGAAGCAGATATCTCACAGCTTGTACCGGGGCAATATTCCATAACCACGGTGCTGTATGAAAGCAATCATTATGGCGGTTTCCATTTCCGGGACCATATCGACGGCGCGGTGACCTTTCAGATCAATGCGGCCATGGGCTTTAACGATAATATGTACTGGAACCAACATACCTGGGGATATGTAAAGCTACCTTCACTGACGGTTTTGGATGCGTGATCCAACAACCGGTGAATTCATAAAACCGGGATGGATACGACAAGAAACTTGATAGGATAAAAAGCGCTTCTGAAAGGAATCGTTATGAAGAAAAAAGTCTTATATATGCACAACGGCAGCGGTAATCATGGCTGTGAGGCCATTATCCGTACCACATCCCGATTGCTGGGTGGACCGAAGGCTGTCCAACTGTGTTCCGGTAGTGTTGATGAGGATATGAAATATGGTTCTGCGCAGACAGTGGAGAGGATTTATGCCTCCGAGGAACTGAAAAGAGGCTCCCTTGCCTATTGGGAAGGAGTGATCAGACGCAAGCTCTTCAGACAGTCCGACGGAAATTTGAGAGTATTTATCAGAAAGCTGTTTAAAGGCAATTTGGCTTTATCTGTTGGCGGTGATAATTACTGCTATCCATGGTCTGCCAAAGAAGGCTGTAAGCTGGATGCGCTGATCCGCAAAGTCGGCGCAAAAACAGTCTTTTGGGGCTGCTCCATCGATGAGGAATCGATTACGCCTGAGGTGCGTAAGGATCTGGAGCAGTTCGACCTGATCACCGCCCGGGAAACAATCTCCTATCAAATTCTGAAGAAGATCAATCCAAATACGGTTTTGGTTGCAGATCCGGCCTTCGTGCTGGAGCAGACGAAGCTACCCCTTCCGGAAGGCTTTTTGGAGGGAAACACCGTTGGAATCAATATCAGTCCCATGATCATGGATTACGGTGACAGTGACCTGGTTCTGAGCAACTATGAACAGCTGATCGATTATATTTTGGATGAAACAGATATGAATATCTGCCTGATTCCCCATGTGGTTTGGGCGGAGAATAACGATCTGATCCCCATAGAGCGCCTGTATGAGAAATATGCGTCCACCGGCAGAATCTGCAAGGTGGGGGATCATAACTGCATGGAGCTCAAGGGCTTTATTTCCCGCTGCCGTTACTTT
>JAFOFP010000118.1 GCA_017387285.1 Lachnospiraceae bacterium | reverse complement strand
GTATCCATCGGACTTCCAGTTAATTGCAGGCATCATCACCGAAATCCTCTTCGGCAAGGGCAACAGCAGCACACATGAAACAATGGCCGCTGCGATCACGCCGGAAATGACCCAAGGTTTACGGTTCATTTATATCCCTCCTATTGCTCCCCAAAACCAAACATATATAAATCCATTACATTTCAAGTCTACCATAACTCTTATTTGAAGTAAATAGCAGCAGTATATTTTTTATGTATAGCCAAAAAAAGTTCTCCATGATATAATTGTCCTATCCGGTAATCAGTCGGAACGTGACCAATGATTACCATATATTAAGGAGGTATTTATGGCAAAGATGAAAGGCGTCATCCTCCCCGGAAACAGTACGGTAGAATTCCGGGAGTTCGAGATTCCCACCCCCGGTCATGGGCAGGTATTGATCAAAACCATGGCATCCACCATCTGCGGCAGCGATATCCGCTGCATTTACCGCGAGCACACGGGCAAAGGTGCCGAAGGTTATGTTCCGGGCACCATCGCCGGCCATGAACCGGCAGGAATCATTGTTGCAGAGGGCGAGGGATTGCGCAGATTCCACAAAGGTGACCGTGTTATTGTCTATCACATTTCCGGCTGCGGCGTCTGCTATGACTGCCGCCGTGGCTATGCCATTTCCTGTACCAGCGAACACCGAAAAGCTTACGGCTGGCAACGGGACGGCGGTATGGCTCCCTATCTGCTGGCCGACGAGAAGGATCTGATCCCTCTCCCCGATGAATTGACCTATCTGGACGGTGCTCAGGTTGCATGCGGTTTCGGAACTGTCTATGAGGCGCTGGAAAAGATCGGTGTCAGCGGTGACGATGCCGTATTGGTTACCGGCCTTGGCCCGGTGGGTCTGGCTGCTTTGATGATGGCTAAGGCCATGGGCGCAAATAAGCTCTACGGTGTTGAGGTGAATCCCAAGCGAGCTCAGCTGGCCATTGATCTGGGTCTTGCTGATGAAGTTTTCCATCCGGACGTTGCCTTAGAGGAGATCCGCAAGCGCACCCGCGGTCTGGGTGTGGAAAAGGCTCTTGACGCCAGTGCAAACCCTTCCGCTCGTCGTATCGCTATTCAGGCCACCCGCAGCTACGGCAAGATCGCTTTTGTAGGAGAGGGAAACTCCTGTACCTTTGAACCCAGCCCCGATATCATTCACGGTCAAAAGACCATCTACGGCTCTTGGGTAACCTCCCTCTGGCTCATGGAGGATCTGGTGGATAAATTAGTTCGCTGGGGGATCCATCCTGAGGATCTGGTCACCGACCGTTTACCCCTTTCCGAAGCCGGCGAGGCTTATCGCCTGATGGCCGAGGGCAACAGCGGAAAGGTCGCCGTGGTGTTTGAGGAGGATTGACAATGGCTTACTTATTTCAGCAAAATCTGTCCGTTTCCCGCAGTGTGGGTGTGGTCGTAGTGGGCGCCGGCCCCGCAGGCATCGGTGCTGCCATCGCTGCAGCCAGAAACGGTGCAAAGACTTTGGTTTTTGATTCCAAGGGATGCATCGGCGGTATGGCCACCGGCGGCATGATCAGTCCCTTTATGACCAGCTACGACTCCGGCTGTGAAAAAATGATCATTCGCGGTATTTTCGAGGAAATGATCGACCGCATGAACGCCATCGGCGGCGTGATCCACCCCTCCGGCGTGCGCAACAAACAGCCCTACGCCAGCTATTTCCCGGTTGGTCACAATAATGTAGCTCCCTTCAATCGCGATGCCTTCAAGCTTGTGGGCATGCAGATGATCCGCGAGTCAGGTGCTGAGCTTCTCCTGCACACCCAGTTCGTCGATGTCATCAAGGAAGATGATCACCTTGTCGGAGTGATCATTTCCAACAAGGACGGACTTTCGGTGGTGGAGGCAAAATTGGTGATCGACTGCTCCGGAGATGCCGATGTGGCAGCCCGCGCCGGAGTTCCCTATGTCATCGGCAACGAAATCGACGGAAATATCCAGCCGGCATCCATGTTCCTGAAAATCGGAAATGTGGATATGAAGACTGTGGGAGCTGATATGGCCAAGCATGCAGCTGAGTTGAGACCCTTTTACGGTCCTTACAGTTGGCTGATCAAGGAGCACCCCGAGGATTGGGGCGATTTCCCCAGAGCAGAGATCTGTATTTTTGCCGATGTTGAGGACGGCGAATTCCGAATCAACTGCAGCCGTATTCTGGATGTGGACGCCACAAAGACAGATGATCTGACCCGCGCTACCATGATCGGACAGGAACAGTGCTACCATATTTTTAACTTCCTGAAAAAGCACGCTCCCGGTTTTGAAAATGCTCAGCTCAGAGCTACCGCCGACACCATCGGCATCCGCGAGACAAGACACATCGAGGGCGAATACAAGCTGACCGGTGAGGAGGTGGCTTCCTGTACGGTTCACAAGGATGCCATCGCCTGCATGGCCACCAACATGGATACCCATAATAAGGATAACCCCGGTGGAACCCTCAATCCTCCCGTTGGCCCTTACTTCACTGTACCCTATTTATGTCTGGTCGCAAAGGGCATTGACAACCTGCTTGTGGCCGGCAGATCTATCTCTGCCGATGCTGGCGCCGGCTCCGCCATTCGAATGATGCCTTCCTGCATGGCATTCGGGCAAGCAGCAGGAACCGCCGCAGCTATGGCTCTCAAGGAGAAGATTGCCCCCAAGGATGTTGATGTGGTACGCTTGCGCCAAACCCTGGTAGCACAGGGCGCCTTCGTGGGCGATTGATCCCTTCCCAAATACCGATATCGCAAAAAGCGCCGGGTTTTCGCCCCGGCGCTTTCTTTTATTGCATCATAATCATCACTTTGATTTCCATCAAATCTCTACTTTAATCTTCTCCAACTTCCAAATCTCATCCACATACTGCTGAATGGTTCTGTCGGAGGTGAACTTTCCGGAACAAGCCACATTCATGATGGCCGCCTTCGCCCACCACTGAGAATCCCGGTAAGCCTCCTCCACTTTCTTCTGTGCCTCTGCGTAGGAACGGAAATCCTTCAGCACGAAGTAACGGTCTGCCTTATCGGTGCTCTTGGTATTCAGCAGAGAGTTGTACAGGTCGCGGAACAGCTCGGGATCATCGGGAGAATAGAATCCGTTGATCAGCTGCATCAGCACACGGCGGATATCCTGATCACTGTTGAAGATATCCATAGGGTTGTAGCCGCCATGGTTCTCATAGTGGATAACCTCGTCGGAGGACAGACCGAAGATAAATGCCTTATCAGCGCCAACCTCCTCTACGATCTCTACGTTAGCACCATCCATGGTTCCCAGGGTCAGTGCTCCGTTGAGCATGAACTTCATATTACCGGTACCGGATGCCTCCTTACTTGCTGTGGAAATCTGCTCGCTGACATCGCTGGCTGCAAAGATCCACTCTGCATTGGATACGCGATAGTCCTCAATGAACACAACCTTGATCTTTCCATTGATGGAACGGTCATTGTTGATCACGTCTGCAACCGCATTGATCAGCTTGATGGTCAGCTTTGCGGTACGGTAGCCTGCTGCCGCCTTTGCACCGAAGATGAAGGTTCTGGGATAGAACTCCATATCCGGATGATCCTTCAGCTCGTTGTACAGATACATGACATGAAGGATGTTCAGCAGCTGACGCTTATACTCGTGAAGACGCTTAACCTGTACATCGAAGATGGAACGAGGATCAACGTCGATACCATTGTTTTCCTTAATATACTTAGCCAGACGCAGCTTGTTCTGATACTTGATGTTCATGAACTCCTGCTGGCACTTCTCATCATCTGCATAAACTGCCAGTTTATTGATGTGAGGCAGGTTGGTGATCCACTCGTCACCGATCTTATCGGTAACCCAGTTAGCCAAAAGAGGATTGCCGTGAAGCAGGAAACGACGCTGAGTGATACCGTTGGTCTTGTTGTTGAACTTCTCAGGCATCATCTCGTAGAAGTCTCTCAGTTCCTGATTCTTAAGGATCTCGGTGTGGAGTGCTGCTACACCGTTTACAGAGAAGCCGGCCACGATAGCCATGTGAGCCATCTTTACCTGACCGTCGTAAACGATCGCCATCTTGCGAACCTTCTCCTCGTTGCCGGGATACATCGCACGCACCTGATTCACAAAGCGGCGGTTGATCTCCTCAACGATCTGGTAGATACGGGGAAGCAGTCTGGAGAACAGCTCGATAGGCCATTTTTCCAGTGCCTCGGACATGATGGTGTGGTTGGTGTACGCACAGGTCTTTGTGGTGATATCCCATGCCTCCTCCCAAGTCAGTCCCTCCTCGTCCATCAGGATACGCATCAACTCAGGGATCGCCACGGTAGGATGGGTATCATTGAGCTGGAAGCAAACCTTTTCATAGAGCTTGCGAACGTCGCCGTTGTGGGTCTCCTTGTAACGGTTTACTGCGCGCTGTACGCTTGCAGAGATGAAGAAATACTGCTGCTTCAGACGAAGCTCCTTACCTGCATAGTGGTTATCGTTGGGGTAAAGAACCTCAACAATATTCTTTGCCAGATTCTGCTGCTCTACCGCATTACGATAGTCTCCCTTGTCGAAGGATGCCAGGTTAAACTTAACCATAGGCTCCGCATCCCAGATGCGAAGGGTATTAACTACATTATTGCCATAGCCGATGATGGGAAGATCGTAGGGAATCGCCTTAACCGACTGGTATCCCTCCTGCTTGAAGTGGTATCTTCCGGTACCGTCAGCCTCCGCGCGAACGTAACCGCCGAACTTAACCTCCGTAGCATACTCCTCACGGCAAACCTCGAAGGGATTTCCGTCCTTCAGCCACTCATCGGGAACCTCGATCTGATAACCGTTCTCGATCTGCTGCTTGAACATACCATACTGATAACGGATACCGCAGCCGTATGCAGGATATCCCAGCGTTGCCAGGGAATCCAGGAAACAAGCTGCCAGACGGCCAAGACCACCGTTACCCAGTGCATAGTCTCTCTCCTGATCCTCGATCACATTGAGATCGATGCCAAGCTCCTCAAGAGCTCCCTTAACCTCACTGTATGCGGTCATATTGATCAGGTTGTTGCCAAGGGCACGGCCCATGAGAAACTCCATGGACAGATAGTACACGATCTTCGCATCGGTACGATCATACTCCTTATGGGTAGCAATCCATGCATCCATCACATATTCCTTGATGGCATAAGCAACTGCCTGGAAAATCTGCTTTGGAGTCGCCTCATCGATGGTTCTGCGATAAATGCTCTTTACATTGCTGATTACTTCTTTTTTGAAGGCTTCTTTATTGAAACCCATGTTGCTGATTTCTGTCATATATTCCTCCGAAACTTAGCTAAACTTTTTAACTGAGATTGTAGCAGATTCTCCGTTAATTGTCCAGTCTTTTTCGTATCCATCTCCGGTTCCTACCAGAATTTCTTCTGCCAGAACGTCATTTTTGATGGAATCAGCGTTATTTTTGAAGATTTCGACCAGCTTATCGCTTCCGGTCAGGGTCAGACGGATCTTATCCATCACCTCAAAACCGGCCTCCTTACGCATGGTCTGCACCTTGCTGACAATCTCTCTCACGAAACCTTCCTCAACTAATTCGGGAGTCAGGTTGGTATCCAATACTACCGTCATCTTCTGATCAGACTCGGATACATATCCGGGGATCTGTGCAGAATCGATCAGCAGGTCATCCTTGGTCAGAACCACCTCAGTGTCTGCCACAGTAAAGGTCAGTGCTCCCTTCTCGTTCAGTTCATCCATGGCCGCATTTCCGTCAAGGGTTGCCAGCACATTTTTGATCTGACCCAGAAGTTTTCCGTACTTAGGTCCAACGGTACGCATCTGAGGCTTGAACTGATAGGAGGTGAAACTGCGCACATCGGTGGTAAACTCAACCTTCTTTACGTTCAGCTCGTCTGCGATGATCTCGGTATAGAACTCAGGAAGGGTGAACTCAGCCTTCACGAACATCTTGCCAATGGGCTGACGGTTCTTGATGTTTGCGGTGTTACGGCATGCACGGCCCATAACAACAATGTCCAAAAGTGCCTCCATGTTCTTTTCCAATTCCGGATCAATGAGAGACTCATCTGCCACGGGGAAGTCACAGAGGTGAACACTCTCAGGTGCGGATGCATCGGAGGTGCAAACCAGATTGCGGTAAATATCTTCGGTCATGAAGGGAATCATGGGTGCCGCCACCTTGGCAACAGTCACCAGTGCGGTGTAAAGGGTCATGTATGCATTGATCTTATCCTGCTCCATGCCCTTCGCCCAGAAACGCTCACGACTGCGGCGAACATACCAGTTACTGAGTTCGTCAACAAAATCCTGCAGCGCACGTGCTGCCTCGGGGATGCGGTAGTTCTCCAGATGATTATCCACATCCTTGATCAGGGTGTTCAGCTTGCTGAGACACCACTTATCCATAACGCCCAGCTTGTCGGGATCCAGTTTGTAGTTTGCAGCATCAAAGCCGTCGATATTGGCGTACAGTACATAGAATGCATAGGTATTCCACAACGTTCCCATAAATTTGCGCTGTCCCTCAACTACAGCCTTACCATGGAAACGGTTGGGCAGCCAAGGTGCGCTGTTAATATAGAAGTACCAGCGGATCGCATCAGCGCCGTAGGTCTCCAGTGCGTCGAAGGGATCAACGGCATTACCCTTACTCTTACTCATCTTCTGTCCGTTCTCATCCTGAACATGGCCAAGAACGATAACATTCTCATAGGGGGCCTTGTTGAACAGCAGAGTGGAGATAGCCATCAGAGAGTGGAACCATCCACGGGTCTGGTCAACCGCCTCGGAAATGAACTGTGCAGGGAACTGCTGCTCGAAGAGATCCTGATTCTCAAAGGGATAATGATGCTGTGCAAAGGGCATCGCACCGGAGTCAAACCAGCAGTCGATTACCTCGGGTACACGCTTCATGGTCTTTCCACACTTGGGGCAAGGGAAGGTCACCTCATCGATATAAGGGCGGTGAAGCTCAACCTTTGCCGCATCGGGATTGCCGGAACGCTCAGCCAGCTCCGCACGGCTGCCAACGCTCTCAAAATGACCACACTCACACTCCCAGATGTTCAGTGGAGTACCCCAGTAACGGTTACGGGAGATCGCCCAGTCCTGAATATTCTCCAGCCAGTTTCCGAAGCGACCCTTACCGATGGACTCGGGGATCCAGTTTACGGTGTTGTTGTTGCGGATCAGGTCATCGCGGACAGCCGTCTCACGGATGTACCAGGACTCCCGCGCGTAGTAGATCAGTGGAGTATCACATCTCCAACAGTGAGGATACTCATGCTCGAACTTAGGCGCATCAAACAGCTGACCTGCCGCATCCAGATCCTTCAGAATGATGGGATCTGCATTCTTTACAAAGGTGCCTGCGTAAGGGGTATCTGCAGTCATCTCACCCTTACCGTCAACGAACTGCACGAAGGGCAGATCATAATTGCGGCCAACATTGGCATCGTCCTCACCGAAAGCAGGAGCGATGTGTACGATACCGGTACCGTCGGACATGGTTACATAATCATCACAGGTCACAAAATGACCCTTCTTATTCTGCTTTGCGGCAGCCTCGCCGGTGAACGCAAACAGAGGCTCATACTCACGGTACTCCAGATCCTTACCGGTGAATGTCTCCAACACCTCGTATGCCGGCTGCTCCTCGGAGCCAAGCTTGCCAAGAACATTGTTCAGCAGTGCCTCTGCCATATAATAAGTATATCCATCTGCAGCCTTTACCTTACAATAAGTATCAGAAGGATTTACACAAAGTGCAACGTTACTGGGCAGAGTCCAGGGGGTAGTGGTCCATGCCAGGAAATATGCATCCTCGCCCACACACTTAAATCGAACAACAGCGGAACGCTCCTTAACGGTCTTGTAACCCTGAGATACCTCAGCCGTGGACAGGGGGGTACCGCAGCGAGGGCAATAGGGAACGATCTTGAAGCCCTTGTACAAAAGACCCTTATCCCAGATCTGCTTCAGCGCCCACCACTCAGACTCGATAAAGTTATCATCATAGGTTACATAAGGGTCATCCATATCAGCCCAGAAGCCAACGGTGCCGGAGAAATCCTCCCACATTCCCTTATATTTCCACACAGACTCCTTACACTTGCAGATGAAGGGCTCCATACCGTACTCCTCGATCTGCTCCTTGCCGTTCAGACCCAGAAGCTTCTCCACCTCCAGCTCAACCGGCAGACCGTGGGTATCCCAACCGGCCTTACGGGGAACCATATACCCCTTCATGGTGCGGTAGCGGGGGATCATATCCTTGATCACACGGGTCAATACATGACCGATATGGGGCTTACCGTTAGCCGTAGGCGGTCCGTCATAAAAGGTATAGGTAGGACCCTCCTTGCGGTTTTCCATGCTCTTCTCAAAGATCCGGTTTTCTTTCCAGAACTTTTCCACTTCCTTCTCACGCTCTACAAATCGCAGATCCGCAGAAACTTTCTTGTACATAATCATTCCTCCTGTTCTATCTGTATAAGTCCCACGGATCGCTCCGTGCTCCGCACCTCTCGCGATCCTACAGGCATTCGCAAATCGCGCCGCTTCGCATCGCTTTTTTGCTCATACCTGTTGTCCCGTCCAATGTCAGCACATCCTTGCAAGCAAGCTTGCAGTCTGCGCTGCCGCTGTTCGGAGGACTTATACACTAAAAATGCAGCCCTGACTCCTCCATAGGACAAAGGGCTGCTTTGCTATACCACCTATTTCGACATACATCCCGCATTCAGCGAGGGATATGGTTTCCGGTAACGGCGGAAATCCGTCAGAGCCTAATCCCAACAACAGCGTGATCTGTTTCACATCAACAGTGGTTTCGATCTGCGACTCAGGAGTGATGTTCAGATAGGTTTCCGACTCCGGGCTCGCACCTTCCCCGGCTCGCTGTGGTCATTCACTTATCCTACTGTCTCCGTCAACGTTTTTCACATTCACTTACGAATTGGATAATCCAATTTAAGTTTCATTATAAATGGGTTGGAAATGGTTGTCAAGCCCTGCTCCAAAAGGTTTTCTGCTTTTTTGGCATTTATCACCAATTCCCTATCCTCAATTTTATTCACCTTTCCGGATTGCATTTCCCACGGCAGCGAATTATACTGACAATAGCGATCATCATTCACTAAGTTTGACTAACATCAAAGGAGAGGCCCATTATGTTAATTTCCATCAATACAGGACTCTACAGCGCCCGTCCCGGTAAACCCCGCTACGACATCTGTGATGCCATGGATTTCTATGCAGAGGCCGGATTCGAGGCTGTCGATGTCAATCTTACCGCCGTTGTCTATCAGGATCCCTACGACCATGAGCCCGCCCTCGACGGAGACTGGCGCGCCACTATGGAAAAGCTAAAAAAGCGGATTGACGCCAACGGTCTGGTGGTTTCCCACACTCACATTCCTTTCCGCTACAAAGATCGTCCCGGTGAAAACTTTTATGAAGATCCCATGATGTTGCGTTCCATCGAGGCCTCCGGATTGCTCGGTGCTCCATACGCGGTTTTTCATCCCTTCTACGACCGTGAGGCCGGTATATATATCGAAAAGACATTGGACGTTTATGCTCCCATGGCCGAGGCTGCCAAACAGGTTGGTGTCACACTTGCCCTGGAAAACATGCCCGCAGGCTCCCTGGATGATTTGATCACCATCGCCGATCAGTTAGACTGTGTCTTCTGTTGGGACAGCGGACATGCAAATCTGGCCGGTCATTCTCAGGCAGAGTCTATCCGCAAGCTGGGCAGTCGCCTCAAGGTTCTTCATCTCCACGACAATTATGGCATTACAGACAATCACAACTCTCCGTATTTTGGCAATATCGACTGGGAGGAGATCGTCAGCGCCCTGAAGGAAATCGGCTATGAGGGTACCTTCAACTATGAGGTTTCCTGTCCGAAATTCCCCGAAGGAGTTCGGATGGATCATGCCCGCTATTTGGTAACCACTGCAAAACTGCTGTTGGGAAGATAAACGCCACCGAAAAAGTAACGTTTCTTTCTATCTGTCTTTCGGATTTTATACACGAAAAAACCGCCGTTCCTCACGGACCGGCGGTTTTACTTTTGATGTACTCGCTGTGAAATTACTCAGCTGCGATAGCTCCGGTAGGACAAACATCCTCACAAGCGCCGCAATCTACGCAGGTATCTGCATCAACAACGAACTTGTCATCGCCCTCGGAGATAGCCTCAACGGGGCACTCTGCTGCACATGCGCCGCAGGAAATACATTCATCGCTAATTACGCGTGCCATAATAAAATCCTCCTTTTGCTCTGTGTGGCAAATGCATTACCACCATGATAACGCCATTGTAATACACCCCTTGACAAATTTCAAGTGGATTTTTACGGTAAAACAGTATTTCTGTAAATACAGAAAAATTTACTGTGCGGATTCGGTAGCCGCCTCACCAGTTGCCTTCACCGGAATACCACTCTCCATTACCTTAGCAATGACTTTATTCCAGAGAAGCTCATTCTCAAAGCGCTCTCTGCCGTAATAAGCCTCCAGAGCCGCCGCATCTGCAAACTGACCCTTGTACTTGGTATAAAAATCATTTAAGGCCTTCTGATACTCATCCTCGGAAACAGTCAAGCTCTCCGCCTTTACGATAGCCCGCAGTACCAGTTCCTGCTCCATACACTGAATTGCATACTTATCCAGCATGGAATCGAACGCCTCTTTCTCCATTCCGCCAAGCTTCAGGTACTCGTCCAGGGTCATCATATACTGTCCTGCCATACCTTCATACTGTGCCAGCATCGAATCATAATAATAGTCGTAGATTTCCTGATTGACCTTCAGGATCTCCGCATTGGCAACCGCCAGCTCCCACACATCATTGCCAAACTTTCCATCTACACTTGCGGTCTTCGCCTCCTGCAGGCTCTTGAGCATATCCTCGCGCATCTCGGCCTCATCCTTGTAGCCCAGCTCCTTAGCCATCTCATCGTCGAACTCGGGAACAACCACCTCACCGCAGAGGTAGTTTATGGTAACGGTAAATACAACTGCCTTTCCGGCCAGATCCTTGCTGTGATAGTCCTCAGGGAAGGTCAGGTTAAGGTCAACGGTCTCTCCCACCTTGGCACCGATCAGACCGGACTCAAATCCGTCAATAAACGTCTTGGAACCAATGGTCAGATCACGGTCTCCGGTACCGCCCGCAAATGCCACGCCGTCCAGAGTTCCCACATAATGAATCCCAACGGTATCCCCGTCGGCAACGGTTCCCTCTTTGATCTTTTTCGGTCCTTTTTTGGACTCGCAAGCATACTTGATCGCCGCCTCAATATCCTCATCGGTGATGGCATCATCACCGCGAACGACCTCAAGATTCATATACTGTCCCAAGGTGACATACTCACTGATGTCATCGATCTTCACCATCGGAGCTATGGTCTCCGGCTCTACCGGTGCAGATGTACCACCCTGCGTGGGCGCCTCTGTCTCTTTATCTGTTTTGTCCTTACATCCGCCAAGCACCGACACCATCACGAAGACCAGCATCAATGCCAGCACTCTCTGTAACTGTTTTTTCATTTCAATTCTCCCATCCGCCGCCAAAATCGGCCGTTTACTTATGCATCAATCTTCATATTTCATTGAAATAACACTGAAAAAAGACACTTCTACATTTATACCACAGACACGTTTAAAAAGAAAGTCTTTTCACAAAAAATACAAAAACCTCTTGTCTTTTTTACAGTTTGTGGTATAATCGATTCCAGATTCACCGAAGTAAAAGTAATTCACGTATTTTCAGAGATTATCTTTTTACGAGAGGTCTGTGAAAATATGTGAATTTTTTTATGAACGCAGAATCAAAAATTATTTTTATGTGGAGGGTACCAACATGAATAAGGGTACAGTTAAGTGGTTCAATTCTGAGAAGGGTTATGGTTTCATCACCGCTGAGGGCGGCGAGGATGTATTCGTACATTTCTCCGCAATCAACGCTGAGGGCTTCAAGACTCTGGAAGAGGGCCAGGCAGTTACCTTCGATGTTGTTGAGGGCAACCGTGGCAAGCAGGCTGCAAACGTTACCAAGTGCTAATTTTTGACAGCACTGCCCGGATATAACCGAGCATTCAAATCCCCCGGCAGTTGCCGGGGGATTTTTCATTCTGCAGGATCATAAATCTATCTTTTTTAAATATTCTCGCCATCATCCAAACAGACTTTGAGAAAGGAGTTCTTATATCATGACTACACAGGAATATATTCTGGCGCAGGCCAAATCACTTCTCTCCATCGACAGTCCCACCGGGTACACCACAAATGTGACTGACTATCTGCTGAAGGAATTTACCGCATTGGGCTTTGCCCCCACACGCACCGTAAAAGGCGGCGTTCTGGTGGATCTGGGCGGTGAGGACTCAGATAACGGCATTCTTCTGGAGGCTCATGTGGACACCTTAGGCGCCATGGTCAAAGAGATCAAGGGCAACGGCAATCTGCGCATCGCTCCCTTGGGAGGTCTCAATCCCAATAACGTAGAGACCGAAAACTGCCGGATCATCACCCGTTTCAACGGAACCTACGAGGGCACCATCCAGCTGGACAATGCTTCCATCCATGTCAATACCAAGTACAACGATACCCAGCGCAGCTTTGACACGCTGGAGGTGGTGATCGACGAGGCAGTCAATTCCGCATCAGATACCAAGGCACTGGGTATCTCCATCGGAGACATCGTCTGTCCAGATCCCCGCACCACCATTACCAAGACCGGCTACATCAAGAGCCGTTTTCTGGATGACAAGCTGAGCACCGCCATCCTCATGGGCTTTGCAAAGCACATCAAAGAAAATGATCTCACACCTGACCGCCACATTTATCTGCACATTACCGTGTTTGAGGAAGTGGGCCACGGCGGCTCCGCCTCCGTTCCTGCCGGTGTGACCGAGATCATCTCCGTGGATATGGGCTGTGTGGGTACAGGCCTTGACTGCACTGAGCACCAGGTATCTATCTGTGCCAAGGACAGCCGCGGACCTTACCACTATGACGTGGTCACTGCACTGATCGAGGCCGCAAAGCGGGCAAAAGTAGATTATGCGGTAGATCTCTACCCTGCCTACGGTTCCGATGCCGATGCAGCTCTGACCTCCGGCTATGATATCCGACACGGACTTATCGGCCCCGGCGTGTATGCTTCACACGGATACGAGAGAAGCCACGCAGATGGAGTTCAGAATACCTTTGAACTGCTCAAGAGCTATCTGCTCTAAAAAAGCAATTCAGGTCAAAACCGGCAATTTTATCGTAATCCCAAATCCACTCCACGCTCCATCAGTTTACCCTGCACATCTTTTACATCCAGTTCTCTTGGTGTGCAGTTTTTCTCCACGCACAGGCCTGCCGCAACCCCCGCAGCCTGTCCCATGGCCATGCAGATGCCCATGACGCGGTAGGAGGCGTGAGCTCTATGGGTTCCGGAGATACATCTGCCTGCGGTCAGCAATCCGTCTACGTTCAGCGGAACCAACGATCCGTAGCGAATGTCGTAGGGCATACAGGGCTGGGCGTATTTTTCCGCCTGCCCTCCGCCTGCGGGATTGTGGATATCAATTTTAAACCATGCATCATGAACCACTACATCGGGGTATTTCCTGCCCTGTTCCACATCCTCATCGGTGACCGTAGTCTCTCCCATGATCCGTCTTGTCTCTCGGACACCCAACGTACTTCCTACGGTCTTTACATAACAGTGTTTGTATCCGGGAATATATTTCCGAAGAAACGTCACGATCTGATCGATCTGTCCATTCAGATCCAGCTCCGCCCCAGTGACCCCGCCGGGAGTCAAGGTATCGTAGCCGTTCGCCTGACTGGCATTGACATTTCGTTCACCGGGATAACACGTTCGATGCAGCCGGACAATGGTCACATTCGGCGGCAATTCACCTCGCTGATTGGCCGCCTCGCACACATCGGCATAGAGTGTTCCGTCGGGAAGCCGCACCCCATCGCTTCTACCATTGACCACAATTCCCTTTTCGGAATGAACACCGCCAATGGTAAAAATCATGCTGACCGGCTGGCATTTTCCATCTCCGGCTCTGCCAATCGCAAAAGGAGCCCCTGCCAATGCTGCCAGCTGTCCGTCCCCGGTGGTATCAATAAACACCTTGGCTTCCAGTATTTTCAAGCCCTCCTGTGTACCGATTACCACTCCGGTCAGGCGATTATTTTCCACCTGTGCTTCCACCATGGGCGTCTGCAGCCAGACGTCCACACCGTTTTCCCTGACAAATCTCAGCAAAACAGACTTTGCTCTCTCCACGTCCACCGGCACTTCCCTGCCATTTCCGGAAACGATCTCCTTCTGACTGTCCTTTCCCAGAAGTTTGATCATCTCGTCATAAATCGTTCCCGCAGAAACCATACCAAGAATGGGATACACATTGCCGGAGGTCAGCATACCACCAAGAATACCATAGCGCTCAATCAAGACCGTTTTTGCACCCTCTCTCGCTGCAGATACTGCGGCACAAATGCCGGACAATCCTCCGCCGACAACGATCACATCGTAAGTATTTTTCACTTCAAACATTTTTTCGGAAAGCATGCTCCATTCCTCCTATAATCTTTACAGAACCTGTATTCACCTCACGCGATTCAGCCAAATGACTTCATCATACTCCGTCATCCATTCGCCCTTTCCAAAGTCCCTGGCTCTCATGATGATCCGATCCTCATATACATACATAATCCAGGTGGCAGGAACATTGCGGTAGCCCCGTTTCGCATTCTGGAAGGAAGGCAGGGTAATCTCGGTAAACCGTCCGCCTTCGCTGCTCTCCACCGTCACCGGCCCGGTAATGCCGAAGGACAAGTGCAGATGGCCACAAATATAAACTACCTTTTCATAACGCCCCAGAAGTCTTCTCAGACGACTGTCCTGAGGCCCAACCGAATTATCTCTTATCCTGATTCGTCGAAAATAGGATAAAGGAACCGTGTCTGCAAAAGGCGAGTGGCTGATCACAAAAACAGGCTGACCGTCTTTTTGGTATTCATCCAATTGCTTTTCCAACCAGGCATAGCTTTCCTCCGAGAGGAACAGTCCATGGCGGAGCGGGTCAAGGGTATTGGTATCCCAGTCGGTCTTCGCATTGCCTACCTGGGGGAGATAGTCCGTATTTAATACCAGAAAATGACAGCCCTTGTCGGTCATTCCATAGCTGTAGTTCTGTACACTTTCCAGTCTGCCTCCGCCGAACCGACGATCCTCACCCATGGAAATATAAGGCTGAACATTGCGCCAAAACGCCTCGGCTCCCGTGTGATAATTCTCCATCTCGGACACATAATTGGTCTCGTGGTTTCCAAAGCAGGAAACCACCTGCCAATCCGGATGCCGCTCCATTAGCTGATTCAACACGCTGTAGGCCTTGTCACAGACCGCTTCTGTGGCTCCCGCTGCAAAATCGCCGGGATTGACAATACCATCCAGATGAATATTCCTTTTTTCCAGATCAGCAAACACTGTCTTAAGCGCTGACGCCCGGTTGTCATCCACTTCCTTAATATGTACGTCACTCATCAAAAGCATGGTGAGCCGGGCATTTTTCTGAGGGTTCGCCAGAAATTGCTCGTAGGAAGATTTCAAGCTGTCATAAAGGGGCTCCCACGGTATCGGCTCCATCCTTTTCCGCTCACCCGTCTCCATTACCGCTCTTCGGACAGTCATTACCCGATCAAGCAGCTGCTTTTTGCTTTCCACCGAATAAAAGCTATCGCTGTCCCTATCTCCATCAACATCGCCCAAACGGCGGGTGATCTCACCCATCAACCGCCCCAGTCGCTCCCGCTCATAGCAATCTCTGATCATCTCCTCGGTTACTGCGCCGCACCAGAGACGTACCGAATCCAGACAGGCATTGCCCAGACCGTATTGACCCAGAACATCTGCCCCCAACACCAGGGAATTTGTTCCCAGTGATTGGCCGGAAAAGGCAGCGATATCCGCAGAAGACTTTTCTGCCCCATCCACATAGATCCGATAGGTTCCCTCACTTCGGCTGTATACAGCTGTCATCAAATGCCAGCGCCCATCCTGAGGCTCATGGATACCATCCACATCCACCCTCTGACCCTGCTCCCCGGTCAATCCGGCGCTAAAATACTGTTTTAGCGGTAGCTGAGCAGCCAGAATCCCGGTAGCATCAAAATCAAAGGTGTCCCGATTGGAAAACACCACGCCGCCCAGAAGCACCCCGGGCATATCCACGCCCCAACCTGACTGAGTCACATGCCAGGACGCTGCCCACTCCTGAGTACCTCCGAACTCCGTTTTATACCAGAACATAATGGTAAAGTCATCCGTACGCAGATCAATGCCCTTCAGATCATCAAAGCGAATATACTGCTGTGCCGAAGTTCGACCAAATGGATTCTTCAGTTGAATCGCCAGACCATCGTCATATCCGGGTACAAACAAAGGCTCTCCCACAATTTTACCGTGGTTAGCAAAGCCGGAAATATCCTCGGCAGCTTTATGTTCAAATCCCACATCCAAGACTATTCTTCGCTCATTCTTTTGCGGATTCTTCAAGCCAATCACCTCCGGATCAATTTTTCATCTATATTGTTTTTATTATATCGCTCAGCGTTCTTTTTGTACAGTCATCTTTGGAACAAAGAATCTCTGCAAGAAAGCCCTCCGTGCCGGAAATCATACGCCGACAACAGAGGGCTATTCATCATTTCATTTATTCGTGCAGACCTTTTGCTCTCAAGTAATCCATTGCCCACTTGGGATCGTTTGCCGTGAACATCATGGTTCCATTCTCAATGGCTTCATCGTAGAGCTTGGCCTCATCCATCGGGAAATACACCCATGGCTCCACGCCGTATTCCTTGGCGAAGTCAAATTTCGCTTTCTCTACCACCCGTTTCTCGGGGATACCGAACAGGCAGACACAGTAAGCGTAATCATAGACAAATCGCTTCTGATTGGGACCCATTCTCTCCTGAGGAGAATAGGCATGGATTTTGATCCGGTCGCCGTACTTCGCTACCAGCCACTCGTTAAGCTCGCCGCTCCAGGTATTGATAACGCTGCGCTCGGTGATTCCGTACTCATCCATCATTTTCACTGCCAACTCAGCAGAACGATATGCGAATTCGCCACAGTGATGGGGAAAATCCTTAAACTCGATATTAAACAGCATATCCTTCTGATCCTTGAACAGCTCCAGAAATTCCTCAAAGGTTGGAACGAGCTCTCCGGCAAACTCCTCGCCTTTCCAGCTGCCTGCATCCAGCGCTCTCATCTCTGCCAGGGTTTTCTCCCGGATCAACCCGGTGCCATTGGTGGTACGATCCACCAAATGATCATGCATCAGGATCAACACTCCGTCGGCGGTCATATGCAGATCCGTCTCTACCATATCCACATTCAGTTCGATGGCCGAACGGAATGCACTGAGGGTATTCTCAGGAAAATATTTGGAATTTCCGCGGTGGGCTGCCACCGGGATTTTGTTCTTATATGCCAGCTTCATGTTTTTATTTCTCCCCACTCTCATCGCTTTTCATTGTTTTTGGCCATATGTGATTTATTTACACATGGCATTCACACAGTCACCGTCCGGAACCTTCACCCCAGGAAGCTTCCTTCCTTGACCATCTGCTCCTGCACAGCCTTCACGTCAACATCACGCACCAGGCATCCCTGCTTCAGAGAGAGTGCTGCCGCCACACCGGCTGCATGACCCATCTCCATACAAGGAGGCATTACGCGGACTGCACCTGCGCCCTCGGAGGTTGCGGAAAGGCTTCGGCCTGCCACCAACAGCTGATCGATCTTTACGGGAACAAGACTCTTGTAAGAAACGCCGTACCACTCGCCGTTCTCTACACAAACATATTTGGTCGCAGAGTTTCCGCCGGATGCATGTACGTCGATGGAATTGGATGCCAGCAAAATAGCGTCCTCAGGGATATCTCCGTTCAATACATTATCTGCATTGAGGGTAGCCTCACCTTTGATGTGGCGGCTCTCACGGATACCGATATGAGATGCACTGCTCATCAGCTTAATATTCTCGCAGCCGGGAATATAATTCTTCAGGAAGTTGAAAATCTGCAGTACCTGCCGGCGTCCGATCACCTCCGCTTTGGACAGATCCTCCGCATCGGTAGCGTTAATATCCAAAATACGAGAGATATTTACACACCACTCATCTTTTTTCACGCAACGATACAGGCCAACGGTCTCACGCTCCACATCAAAATCGCCTTTCGCCTTGGCCTCTTCAATAATCCAGCCAAAAAGTCCGTAAGGTTTTCCGTTGGGCTTCACATGATTTTCCAACTTGGTTTTCTGATAAGCTTCCTCTACCGCCTCCCAATCCACATTGGAAATACGGAAGAACATGGTAGTAGGCTGCAT
>JAFOFP010000117.1 GCA_017387285.1 Lachnospiraceae bacterium | reverse complement strand
TCCGATCTGCCTGCACCGATGCCAGAAGCATAGGCCAGTGCATAATCCTTCGCCTTGCCGCTGAAATCCTGATGGATAGCGATCAAGCTGGGAACGCCCTTGCCCTCAACGTACTGGCTTCTTACGGTGTGTCCGGGGCCCTTAGGTGCGATCATGATAACATCGATATTCTTTGCAGGCTGGATCGCATTGAAATGAATATTGAAACCGTGGGCGAAACAGAGCACATCGCCTTCCTTCATATTGGGTGCAACCTGTGCATTGTAGATATCTGCTGCCAACTCATCGGGAACCAGCATCATCACCACATCACCGGCCTTCGCTGCATCCTCAACCTCCATAACCTTAAGACCTGCTGCCTCTGCCTGTGCCCAGCTCTTGCTGTCCTTTCTCAGACCAACCACTACGTCAACACCGCTCTCGTGCAGGTTCTGTGCATGAGCGTGTCCCTGGCTTCCGAAGCCGATAATGGAGACGGTCTTTCCGTCCAGCATTCCAAGGTTGCAATCGGTGTCATAATACTTCTTAATCATAATCATATTCTCCTTTTTCTCTGTTTTCTTCTATAAAATAGGCACTCATCATGCCGAAAAAACTTGTTCAAATGATCCACTGCACCATTCTACCACATTAATGCTTGCTTGAAAATGGTTTTTGTCTCTAATTATGCCTTGCCGTGAAGCACCTGCGTCACGTAGCTGTTCTCGCCGCGCTCCATGCCGGTGATACCGGTCCGACACATCTCCACCACCTTATATTTTTTCAGCATCCCCAGAAAACTATCGATCTTGTCCGGTCTTCCGGTCAGCTCCAGAGTCATGCAGGTGGGAGTCACATCAATGATCTTCGCGTGATAGATCTCCGCGATCTCCTTCACCCGGCTTCGGCTGTCATCGTCCGCCGCGATTTTCAACAGAAGCAATTCGCGGAGAAGACTCTTCTCTGAATCCAGAACAAACACCAATTTGGTCTCAATCAGCTTCTCCGTCTGTTGAATGATCTGTTTGAGGATCTGTGCGTCACCCTCGGTGACAATCGTGATGCGTGACACTTCCGGATTGTCCGTAGTGGACACGGTCAGGCTGTCTATGTTAAATCCCCGGCGGCTGAAAAGGGATGCCACACGGGCCAATACATTGGCGTGGTTCTCGACCACAAGGCTTAATACTGCTTTTTCCATAATTCCTCCCTATCCTAATGCATGATCACTGACTCCACACCCTTGCCCGGGGGGATCATGGGGAGCACCCTCTCCTCCCGATCCACGATGCAGTCAATCCACACCGGCTTTTCTGACTTTAATGCAGCCGCGAAAGCCGTCCTGAACTCCTCCGGATTGGTCGCCCGATAGCCGATGCAGCCAAATCCTTCCGCAACCTTCACGTAATCGGTCTCCCGCTCCGGCTCGGTGGCCATGTAATAACCTTTATTAAAGTATCGCTGCAGTTGACGCACCATGCCGAGAACCGAATTGTTCATGATGACGGTGATGATGGGAAGCTTGTAGCTGACTGCCGTGCAGGCCTCATTGAGGTTCATATGGAAGGATCCGTCTCCGGTAATATGGATCACCGGCTGATCCGGCTTCGCCAGCTTGGCTCCGATGGCCGCGCCGTAACCGTAACCCATGGCGCCCAAACCACCGCTGGTGAGGAAGTTGCAGGAGGTCAGATGCTTCAGATACTGGGCCGACCACATCTGGTGCTGACCCACATCGGTGGTGTAAATGGCATCCTGACCGGTCATCTCGCAGATCATCCCGATGATCTGGTGAGGCTTCAGCACTGTCTCGCTGTCCTCCGGGTGATAATCATCCTTTTGCCACACAGCGATCTGCTCCATCCACTCATCGTGCTCTCTGTCCTCGATCTCGGGAAGCAACGCATTCAAAATATCCTTCACATCGCCCAGAATGCTGTAATCCACCTGAACATTTTTATTGATCTCGCTGGGGTCGATATCGATCTGGATGATCGTCGCCTTCCCTGCGAAGGTCTTTCGATTTTGTGCCACGCGGTCACTGAACCGAGTTCCAATCGCCAGAACCACGTCCGCCTCTGCAATGGCATTATTGGCCGCCATCCAGCCGTGCATGCCCAACATACCCAGGTTCAGCCGCTCTCCGTAGCCCAAAACCCCGGCTGCCATCAGTGTATGGGTCACCGGAATCTCTGCCTTCATCGCCAGCATGGCCAGTTCAGCACCGGCATCGGATGCGATGACACCGCCTCCGCAATAGATCACCGGCCGTTTAGCCCCATTGATGATGGCGGCGGCCTCTTTGATCTGCTCGGGAATCAGTTTGGTCTTATATGTATTGGTCACTGCCGGCTTCGGCTCATACTCAGCCTCAGCGAGAGTAATATCCTTGGGGATATCCACCAGTACGGGACCTTTTCGCCCCGACTGGGCGATGGTGAATGCACTTCGCAGGGTATCCGCCAGCCTATTCACATCGGTGACATAAAAATTGTGCTTGGTAATGGGAAGAGTAATGCCGGCGATATACACCTCCTGAAAACTGTCCTGACCGATGAGTCCGGTGGGCACGTTTCCGGTGATCGCCACCATGGGGACACTGTCCATGAATGCTGTGGCAATACCGGTGACCAGATTGGTCGCCCCGGGACCGCTGGTAGCCAGACAGACACCAACCTTTCCGGTGGCTCTGGAATAACCGTCAGCAGCAAAGGCAGCCCCCTGCTCATCCGCCGTCAAAATATGGCGGATACGATGCTGATTATGATAAAGTTCCTCATAGATCTGCAGCACAGAACCGCCGGGATATCCAAAAATCGTATCCACACCCTGCTCTGCCAACACTTCCATCATAATCTGTGCGCCTGTCAGTTTCATGAGGTCCTCCTTCAACAAACATTTCTTTTATAATAAAGGCCCTCGTCTCCTACTGCTAAGAGACGAAGGCTGAACTTCGCGGTACCACTCTCATTGCCGCCTCGGCGGCCACTCTCATTCATGCAGTAACCCGCGTTCTCCACGCAGTCGGATTCTGCATAAAACGATCTTGATAACGGTGATCTGCCGTCCGGACTTACACAGGCATCACGCCCTTGATCCGGCTGCTCCGGGAGAACCTTCAGTAGCTGTCTGCACTGCCTCGCACCTTCCGGCAGCTCTCTGCGCCAGCACAGGTACTTACTCATTCCCTTCTCTGCATGTCCACTTATGTATCTGTCCACTGGGAAATCTTGCTCCAAAAAGCAGATGCCTGCCCTCGGATTAAAATAATTTCTCGTAGGATAACACAAATGAACGTGGTCTGTCAAGTGTTCCCTGTGTTTTTTGCGTTTCCATAAAATTTAATGCTATTTTTTCGATTTGCACAGAAAGCACAGTTGTTTTTTCTGTTTGATATGTTTTTAACAGGATTTTTTGTCGCAGTTATATTCATGCAATTCTAAGGTTTCTGTTTATAAACTGTTCTGCATATTGGAAGTTGACGCTCCAACAAACTGGAAGTTTCCTCTTACTATCAATTTATATTTTTTCTAAAAATATATTGAAAAGGCTCTACATTCCATATCTGTATCCATTGTAAATCCAAGAGACTTATAGAACTGAATTGTCTTTTC
>JAFOFP010000116.1 GCA_017387285.1 Lachnospiraceae bacterium | reverse complement strand
GCACCAGTTGTCGTGCCAACGGCACAGCTGGGTAGCTATGTACGGACGTGATAAACGCTGAAGGCATCTAAGCGTGAAACACCCCCTAAGATGAGATCTCTCATCCTTTATGGAGTAAGGACCCAGGAAGACTACCTGGTTGATAGGCAAGAGGTGGAAGCGCAGTAATGTGTGTAGCTGACTTGTACTAATAGTCCGAGGGCTTGACCTACAATATGCAGGCAATTGCCTCCAATTTCTTATCCTTCCCTTTGTTCAGTTTTCAGGGTGTAACCTGAAATAGTTGGTGTTTATTAGGTCGAGGGTCCACCCGTTCCCATCCCGAACACGGAAGTTAAGCTCGATTCTGCTGACAATACTTGGCTGGAGACGGCCCGGGAAGATAGGTAATGCCAACATCAAGCGGTGAGTCATTTGACTCACCGCTTTTTCTTTTCCTGCATACCCTTTGCGATGTTAAGTTATTTGAACTTTATATGAATTTTCAATATTTCTATTGTATTTGACAGATAATTCCTGTACAATGCGTAGCGTGCTACATTTATTTGAGAGGTGAGATCTTGAACCATTACTATGGACACCGGATCCGGGTTCTCCATTGGTGTACGGACCAGATCATGACAGATGCCTTGGCTCAGATGGGGTTGACTGCTTCCCAGGGGCGAATTATGGGATATTTGGCCCATTATCCGCAGCCGCCATGTGCACGGGATATTGCAGAGGCATTTCAGCTCAGCCACCCGACGGTTTCTGGCCTTCTCGGTCGTTTGGAGAAAAAGGGGTTTATTAAATTTCTTTGCGATGAACAGGATCGCCGTAGCAGGAGAATCTATCTCTTACCTAAGGGACTGGAGAGTGTCAAGCGGATAGAAGATACGATCATGCTGAATGAACAGCGCATGGTCCAGGGGTTTTCCGGTGAGGAAAGGGAACAATTTATGGCTTTGTTAGATCGAGCTATCTCTAATATGGGTGGAAGCCCTTGTCAATTATGTAGCATGAAGGAGGATTAAGAATATGCTTAGACGACTCGCCCGGTGTATTCGGGAATATAAATGGGCGGCTATCCTCAGCCCCTTATGTATGATCGGTGAAGTGTCTATGGAGGTCACGATCCCGCTGATCATGGCAAACCTTTATGACTTTGGCGTTGTGCCTCAGAATATGAATGTGGTGGTCACAAAATCAATTCAGCTTGTGATCTGTGCTGTTTTTTCCCTGTGCTTTGGCTGTGCTTCAGCGATTTTTGCTTCTAAAGCGGGAACCGGTTTTGCGAAGAATTTGCGGCATGACATGTACCACCATATCCAGAGTTACAGTTTCAGTAACATTGATAAATTTTCGACTGCCTCCATCGTTACCCGTCTGACCAGCGACGTGGCCCGCCTGCAGATGACGTTCCAGATGATGATCCGCATGTTTGTTCGCACGCCCATGATGCTGATTCTTTCTCTGATTATGGCAATGCGCATTAGCGTGAAGTTGAGCTTGGTGTACTGCGTAGCGATTCCTCTTCTGGCGGTAGGCTTGATTATATTGGTGCCCCATGTTCACAAGATTTTTGAGCGTGTATTTAAGACCTATGATAAACTCAATAATGTTGTTCAAGAGAATGTCCACGGAATCCGTGTGGTAAAAGCTTTTGTCCGAGAGGATAAGGAAATTGAGAAGTTTACTGATGTTTCCGGCTCTATCTATCGGGATTTCACTAAGGCAGAGAAGTTCCTGGCGCTGAATAACCCTGTCATGCAGACCTGTGTCTATGCATGTATGATCGCTATTTCCTGGATTGGCGCTCATATGGTTATGGCTTCCGGCAATAACCCTGATCTCGGCCTCAGTACCGGTGAGCTCAGCTCCATGTTTACCTACACCACTCAGATCCTTTCTACCCTGATGATGCTGAGCATGGTGTTCGTTATGCTTACCATGAGCCGCGCGCCTTTACTCCGATGCTATGAGATTTTGATGGAGAAGCCTGATTTGACCAATCCCCAGGATCCTGTTACAGAGGTTGCGGATGGTTCCATTGATTTTGAAAATGTGAGCTTCCGCTATAGCGCTGCAGCTAAGCGGGCTGCTCTTGAAGATGTGAGTCTCCATATTCCTGCCGGTGCAACGGTGGGTATTCTGGGAGGAACCGGATCCGGCAAGAGTACGCTGGTTCAGTTGATCCCTCGTCTCTACGATGTCACTGAGGGTGTACTGAAGGTGGGCGGGTTGGACGTGCGCGAGTACGATATGGATGTACTGCGCGACAATGTGGCTATGGTGCTGCAGAAGAATGAACTGTTCAGTGGATCTATCAGGGATAACCTGCGCTGGGGTAATGCGGCTGCTACTGACGAGGAAATGATCCACGCCTGTAAGTTGGCCTGTGCCCATGATTTTATTGAGAGTTTCCCCGACGGGTATGATACCCATATCGAGCAGGGCGGCACCAATGTCTCCGGCGGTCAGAAGCAGCGTCTGTGTATCGCCCGCGCCCTGCTGAAAAAGCCCAAGATCCTGATTTTGGATGACTCCACCTCCGCTGTGGATACCCACACCGATGCTATGATACGCAAGGCCTTCCGGGAGGAGATCCCGGGAACTACCAAGCTGATTATTGCCCAGCGTATTGCCTCTGTGCAGGAAGCTGATATGATCCTGGTCATGGATAACGGACAGATCGTGGCAGTTGGTACCCATGATGACCTGTTGAAAACTTCTACCATCTATCAGGAAGTTTACTATTCCCAGAAGAAAGGAGGAGAGGAATAATGGCACCTCCTGCAAAAATGCGCGGTGACGGCCGCAAGGCGAAGGATCCTAAAAAGACGCTGGTCCGCCTGCTGAGTTATATGAAAAAGCACCTTCCCACATTGGTGATCGTGCTGATTTGTATCTTTGTTGCCACTTTCGCTCAGACCACCGGCTCGTCTGCTCTGGATGTGCTGGTGGATGACTATATTCTGCCCATGGTGGCTTCCGGAAATGCGGATTACGGTCCGCTGGCATCCTATCTGATGCGGATCGCAGGAATCTTTGCCTTTGGAATCCTCTGTTCCTGGCTCTATAACTATTTGATGGTTGGTGTCAGTCAGGATACCCAGCAGAGAATTCGTAATGAACTGTTTACCAAGATGCAGCGCCTGCCCCTGCGCTATTTTGACAGCAATACCGCCGGTAATATTATGTCCCGTTACACCAGTGATATCGACACCCTCAATATGATGCTGGGACAGTCAATTCCCCAGTGTGCTTCCTCTATCGTCACCCTTGTTGTTGTATTTATCCGGCTGGTGACTACCTCTCCCATTCTGACGTTGGTAATGCTTGTGACCGTTTCTGTCGTGGTGTTTACAACCAAGACACTGGCAGGTAAATCTATGAAGTATTTTATCGGTCAGCAGCAGTCCCTGGGTGCAGTCAACGGATATATTGAGGAACTGATCAACGGTCAGAAGGTGGTCAAGGTCTTTACACATGAGGAGACCTGCAAGAAGGAGTTTGACTCACTGAACGAAAAGCTCTGCGAAAATGCCTATACCGCCGGAAAGTACTCCAATATGATGGGCCCGATTAACAACAATCTGGGCTATATCCAATATGCTGTGCTGGCTATCGTAGGTGGAACTCTCGTGGTTACTTCTCAGGGAGAACTGCTCTCTCTGGGTAACCTCATGACCTTTATGCTGCTCAGCCGAACCTTTAATATGCCTATCAGCCAGGTATCCAACCAGATCAACTCCATCGTTATGGCTCTGGCCGGCGCTGAGCGTATTTTCGATTTGATGGATCAGGCTCCTGAGGTGGATGAGGGCTATGTTACGCTGGTCAATGCGGAGATCGCTGCAGATGGTACCATTACAGAGGTTCCTTATCGTACGGGCCACTGGGCATGGCGTCATCCCCATAGGGCGGAGGGAACCGTGACTTATACGGAGCTGAAAGGTGATATCACCATGGACAGTGTGACTTTCTCCTATGTTCCGGAAAAAACGGTGCTGAAAGATGTTACGCTGTATGCTCATCCCGGTCAGAAACTGGCGTTTGTTGGCGCAACCGGTGCAGGTAAGACCACCATTACCAATTTGATCAATCGCTTCTATGATATTGCTGATGGCAAGATCCGCTATGACGGGATCAATATCAATAAGATTTGCAAAGCCGATCTGCGCCGCTCGCTGGGGATGGTCCTACAGGAGACGAACCTCTTTACCGGTACGGTGATGGATAATATCCGATACGGAAAACTGGATGCCACAGATGATGAGTGTATTCGGGCTGCGAAGCTGGCAAATGCCCATGACTTCATTACAAGATTGCCGGATGGATATCAGACTGTTCTGACAGGAAACGGAGCCAGTTTAAGCCAGGGGCAGCGTCAGCTGATCGCGATTGCCCGTGCAGCCGTGGCGGATCCGCCGGTAATGATTCTGGATGAGGCGACCAGTTCCATTGATACCAGAACAGAGGCGTTGGTGCAGAAGGGAATGGATTCTCTGATGCAGGGCCGCACTACATTTGTGATTGCCCATCGCCTCAGCACGGTTCGAAACAGCGACTGCATTATGGTTTTGGATCACGGTCGGATTATCGAGCGAGGTACGCACGATGATTTGATCGCTGAGAAAGGTACCTATTATAAGTTGTATACGGGTGCTTTTGAGTTGGAATAACAAAGAAATATGTCCCATCAGAGTGAGAAGTGTACAGCAATGGGATATGAGATGTGAGAAATGCTCAGCGACATGAGCAGTAATATGCGTACAGCCCACCGGCAAAAAGTCGGTGGGCTGTTTTCTATCTGAAAAGGATGCAGACAATTATATGCTATGGTGTTGATTGTGTTCAAAAGGGGGTGTTGGGGGAAAACTTGCTTTCCTCTGCTACTGCTTTTAACCCTTTCATATATTCCAGAGATTCTTTGATGGGATAGCGCTTCAGATCCAGATATTCATTATAGTATTTTTGAAAGGTGGATTGCTCTGCACTGTCGGAGTTTTTTGACAGTGCGTTTATGAATTCCGTCGGCGTCATTCCCGTATATTTTCTAAATACACGGTTGAAATAGGATGCATTGGGATATCCGAATTGATCGGCCAGTTCATGGATGGGAACATCCTTATTGTAGCCGTTATATTGCAATGTTACCAGCATTTCACGAATTCGGTGATAGTTGATATACTCTGATATTGTAATACCGGTTTCTCGGCGAAAGGCGGTGCAGAGATAGTTTTTATTGAAGCCTACAGAGCGTGCGAGGCTGGGAAGGTCATATTTTCCGTTGCAGTTGTTTTCTACGTGACAGAGGATACTCCGGACCAGCGGAGAATACCCGCTGGAATCAACATAACCGGCAGGACTGCCTTCAGAGCTTGATTTTTCCGTAAGAAG
>JAFOFP010000115.1 GCA_017387285.1 Lachnospiraceae bacterium | reverse complement strand
TTCATTCAAGACTACGGTCTGTTCCGCAACACCAACCGTCGGATCATTTGGCCGAACCAAAATATTAACGCCACCACACCCACTTCCGGCCAGATTCATCATCCGATCAGCTCCGGTGCTTCTTCCTCAGCGGCCCCGGGTACTTCCGGTTCTGTCGCGGCAGCTCCCGGCCCGGAATCCTCCGCAGGATCCGATCATCTGGAACAGGATGTGGTCGATAAGCTTCTGGCAGAACTCAACGCTCTGGTCGGCCTCGAGGAGGTCAAGGAGCAGGTCAACAGTCTGGTCAGCCTCCTTCGGGTCCAGCAGATGAGAAAAGCCAAGGGTCTTAAGGTTTCCTCCGGATCCCGCCACATGGTCTTCTCCGGCAATCCCGGTACCGGCAAAACCACCGTTGCACGAATGCTGGCAGGCATTTACGGCGGTCTTGGCATTCTGTCCAAAGGCCAGCTGGTGGAGGTAGACCGATCCGGTCTGGTGGGCGGCTATATCGGACAGACCGCGCTGAAAACCCAGGAAGTCATTAACGAAGCATTGGGCGGCATCCTCTTTGTGGACGAGGCTTACGCACTGACCGCCAACCGCGGCGAGGGCGATTTCGGCCAGGAGGCAGTTGACACCCTGCTGAAAGCCATGGAGGATCACCGGGATGATCTGGTGGTCATTGTGGCCGGCTATACCGACCTGATGGAAGAGTTCCTCTCCTCCAACCCCGGTCTCAAGTCCCGCTTCAATAACTTCATCCACTTTGACGACTACTGCCCCGATGAGCTGGTGGCCATTCTGGAGAGCATGTGCGTAAAATATCAGTATCAGTTGACCCCCGGTGCCAAGGAAGCTGCCACCGCCTATTTCACCGAGCGGTGCGATAACAAACCGGAGAACTTCGCCAACGCCCGCGACGTCAGAAACTTCATCGAGAAGGCCATCATCAACCACGCCTGCCGCGTAGTCAAGCTTAAATCCGTGGACGAACTGATCCTCAGCCAGATCGAAGCGGAAGATGTAAGAGAGATCCAGCTGTGACCAAGAATGCCCCGCCTCCTTTCGGAAGCGGGGCATCCCTGCCATATACACTCATCTATTCATGTCATTTATCTTTCGTCCAGGTCATCCCTGCAGGATCAATACTCCGGCTCGATCAGTCCGAAGGTGCCGCCCTTACGCTTGTACACCACATTGACCTGATCAGTCTCCGCATTGATAAACACATAGAAGCTGTGTCCCAGAAGCTCCATCTGTACGCAGGCATCCTCCGCATACATAGGTTTGATGTCGAACTTCTTCACCTTGGCGATCTTGATCGCCTCCTCGTCCTCCTCATCCTCCTCTGCAAATGCCGGAAGCAGTTCTCCGCCGGTCTGATGCTTATCAATCAGTTTGCTCTTATATTTTTTCAGCTGACGCTCGATCACATCCTCAACATAATCAATGGCGGTATACAGGTCATCATTGGCCTCCTCGGCACGAATGATGCCGCCCTTTACCGGAATCGTGACTTCTATCTTTTGCCTGCCTTTCTCAACGCTGAGCATCACATGGGCCTCGGTGTCCTTGGTGAAATACCTCTCCAATTTACCGATCTTCGATTCCACTGCATCGCGAAGGCTCTGGGTAACCTCGATGTTCTTTCCAACTAACGTAAATCTCATACTGGTCATCCTTTCTGCTTCATATATTTCACTCACACCGTGTGTGAGGAGTGAATCGTATTAACTTGTGATTGTATTATACCACGGCAGCTTTCCTTTTGCAATATCTTCCAAAAAATTTAATATTTTTGTCACGTTTTTGTGGATAATATACACTTATCATCATTTAACTTATGATTCAATATTTGTATCCGTCATCGCGAACCACTCCACGCTCAACCCTTCCTGCCAGCGATTCTCAAAATACAGTTTCTCTCCTCTATACTCCAGTACCAGCCATTTCTGATTCTCCTCCGCATCGAGATAAAGTACAATATCTTCATCATAAGGTTCTCCACTCAGAGTCATGTTTCTGACACCGACCCGATCTGTTTCCAGATCATGCACACCTTTGATTTCGCAAACGCCCTCGATCATTTCCCCTTCACGCAACCCGGTGATATCTATATTCCCCATACCGGTGATCCACAGCGAAACACCCTTTGCGAATTTATCCTCCACGACAGGTTGCCATCCAAGAACGTCTTTTAGACTGTTGCCGCCTTCCATCTCACGCTCGGTTTTTTCCACATCCAGATAATGACTCATTCCCCAAGTATCAAAACCGCCAAACAACACATCCCTCAACTGCCAAGCGCCATCCTCACATACCCACTGTCCGACAGCCGCACACCGGCAATACCACTTTCCAGCCGTGATGTTCCATCCGGTTCGAATCACCCGTTCACCCGTGTCCGGATCCATCCAGAGTTTAGTCTCTCCGGTCGCTAAGTCCCACTCAATAGCAAGCGATCGATCATCCTCACCATACCACATTTGATCAATCATGCCGGCATACACCTCGTAGACAGCTCCCACATTATATTCCGGTGAAATTACCTCCAGATGACTCTCATCCGCTATTTGCACCTTGACATTCAAATCCTGCCCTGGCAGTTCTACTGTCGTCCACCTAGCACCGGAATAATCAGGTCCAAACTGATCATATACCTCGATAGAATAGAGAGGACCTCCCGATCCCCCATCATGACAAATCAGGCAGGTGATTTCCGGGAGACCATCCTCATCCCAATCATAGCCTTCCAAGTCATACCGAACC
>JAFOFP010000114.1 GCA_017387285.1 Lachnospiraceae bacterium | reverse complement strand
CATGAAACCCGATGGAAGAAATATTTTGGTTACGGTGGAGGAAATAAGAGCCACTGATGGAACCGAACAGGAGAGCGCACCCCATCCGAAACAGAAATTGTGGGTACGTCTCAGCGAGATGCCGGAGAAATATGATATTCTCCGTCGCAGAGTGTAGGTGGAATGTATGATTTTTTTGATCGTGATGATTCTATGTCTGGCTTATTATGCAGTGATGTATCTTTATGCGGGAACCCTTCTTTCTTTTTCGTGGTTCTGGTTGGTGATCGGTGCTGTCTCCGGTGTGATCCATGTGGCACTTAGGATGTTTGGAAGAGAAGCATTGGTTGAAAAACTGTCTCTTCCTGTGGTGGTCAGCTTCTGGACTACGGTGGGGGTCATCGCCGTATTGGCTGTGATTATCGGGATCTCCGTGATGACGGGGATGTTTTCACGGACGGAACCTGGGACATTGGACTATATCATCGTATTGGGGACCCGGGTGGATGAAGATAAACCATCCAAATCCCTCTGCTATCGTCTGGATAAGGCCATTGAATATTTGGAAACAGATGAGAATCTGAATGTGATCGTTACCGGAGGACAGAGCAAGGGAGCCGATGTGACGGAGGCCTATGCCATGACCGCTTATCTGATCGATGCCGGAGTATCCCCGGAACGGATAACACTGGAAAATGAGGCTATGAGCACGAGAGAGAATTTGATCCTTTCCCAGGCTTTTATTGATGATCCCCAGGCCAGAGTCGGTGTGGTCACCAGCAGCTTCCATGTGTATCGTGCCATGGAACTGGCAGATAAACTGGGGTTGGATCACTATGTGGGGATTGCTGCGCCTTCCGACAAGATATTGCTTCCCAACAATATGGTGAGGGAGTTTTTTGCCGTGATCAAAGAAAAATTATTGGGTTATCTGTGAAAGGCCTGAATAGGCCTTTCCTTTTTGTCCTATACTGTGAGCAGAAGTAAATTGGATAGAAAGGATGTCAGAAGTATATGCCCAAAAAAGATAATATACCGGATCTCAATAATTTAAGTGAGGATGATCGGATCAAGCTCGAAATCGCTGAGGAAATAGGAATCTATGACAAAGTGATGCAGAGTGGCTGGCGCTCTCTTTCCGCCAAGGAGTCGGGACGGATCGGCGGGCTGTTGGCCAGACGGAGACGGATCGAGAAAACCATGGAAGATAAGTCCTAAGGAACAGAGTCGATTCCCGGAAGCAGAAGAATAAGGCTGATTAAAGCATTCACATAAGAGAAAGGAAAGGCAGAAGATGAGTCAGATGGACAATCGGGAGAATGAACAAAATAAAGATAAGCGAGAATATGTTCTGACAGGAGAGCGGGAAGCAGATGTGGTTGTTGTCGGGGCGGCCATTTTGGATATTCCGGCGGGACCGGTGGATGCCTCCGTGTTCGGCAGCGGTTCCCACCCGGTGGAGGCTATTCGCATGCACACCGGTGGAGACGCCCTCAATGAGAGTATTATTCTGGCCCGTATGGGAAAAAGGGTTCATCTGATCAGCAGAGTCGGTGAGGATATGGCAGGCCGATTTATTGTGGAGCAATGCCGTCGGGAGGGAATCGACGTCTCCGGAATCAAACAGATCCCCGGGCTGGATACCGGGATAAACCTTGTATTGATCAGTCCCGATGGAGAGCGAAGCTTTGTCACCGCGGCATCAGGAAGTCTCAGAAAGCAGAAACCGTCTGATGTGGTGATCAGTGAACTGCCAAAGGCAAAGATCCTGATGTTGGCCAGCATTTTCGTTTATCCCGAGTTTACGGTAGCTGAGATGGAACGGATATTCAGAGAAGCGAAAGCTGCCGGATATCTGGTCTGTGCAGATATGACAAAATGCAAACATAATGAGACATTGGAAGAGATTGCGCCGGCTCTTTGCTATGTGGATGTGATCTTTCCCAATCTGGAGGAGGCACAGAAGGTCAGTGGTCTGGAGGAGCCGGATGAGATTGCAGAGGCATTTTTGAAGGCCGGTGTGGGGACCATTGCGCTTAAGCTGGGCAGTCGAGGATGCCTGATCCGCACGGATCGGGAGAACACTTCGAAAGGCGGTGTTTATTGGAGACACGAGATAGAAGACCGTTGGGAGATCCCTGCAGTTCCCGGAATTACTCCGGTGGATACCACAGGAGCCGGGGATACCTTTGCAGCGGCATTCCTGACCGGACTTTTGGAAGAAAAAACACTGGCAGAGTGCGGCCGGATGGCCAACGCAGCTGCCAGTGTGACGATCAGTGAATTTGGTGCGACCACAGCCCTGAAGGACAGAGATCAGATCAATGCGCTGTTGAGTGTGAAGGATTAACCCACCGGATAGGTACCGAACTCATATCCTCTTGCGCGGGCTCCGTCGATGAAATCGCTGAGGATGTGAGCATTGGTTTTGGAAACAGCATGGATCAGATAAATCGCTCCGGGGTGAAGCTCATTGAGACACAGATTTAATGCATAGGTGGGATCGGGCTGATTGTCCCGCTCAAAATCACGGTAGGCGAAGGACCAGAAGACACTGCGGTAACCAAGTGAGGAAACCACAGAAAGGGACTGGTCACTGTAAATACCGGCGGGGAAGCGGAAGAGCTTCATATCATAGCCGAACTGATTTAAGACCATATTATGTAGAGTCATAATGTCATCTTTTTGTGCCTCCACGGATAAGGAAGGCATACCGTTGGCAGGATGTGAGCAGGTGTGATTGCCCAAAATATGTCCCTCGTTGATCATGCGCTGAACCAGATCGGGCTGCTCGACCACAAACTGCTTAGTCAAAAAGAATACACAGCGAACCTTCTTTTCTTTTAATACATCAAGGATCATGGGCGTGTAGCCGTTCTCATAACCTTCATCCATGGTCAGATAAATGATCTTTTTGCTGGTATCCTGCAGGAAGTCTGCCTGGTCTCCCCAGTTGCGTACATACCAGGGCATACCGCTGGGAATGTTTTTCTCATCTCGTTTGGTCCGGTCATAACCGAAGACCAGAGAGTCGTTGGGCAGTGTGGGCTCCTCGGTG
>JAFOFP010000113.1 GCA_017387285.1 Lachnospiraceae bacterium | reverse complement strand
TGCCCCAAGCATCTTTTCTCGATCCTCACCCTCATATCCAAAGTGTCCCGAATGTTCCATCACCGTATTGTGAATATAGGGATGCCCTTCCAGATATCTGCAGGATCTCATGGACACCAGTTCATCCTTCGCCGACTGGTAAGTCTCACAGGGTACACTTAGTTGCGGGATCAGCCGTCTGGTCCTTCGAATCTCCCACAACAATTCCAACATCCGAAACAGCCAGGGAACGTACTCCCAGAATCGTCCCGTCAAGCGAATACTGCTGTCCTCCACCATCATCCGGGCAAGTCCGGATTTCGTCAGTCCCAGCATCACCTTCACCGAGCTGATCACCATCCTCGGACGGATAAACACCTTCAGCGGCAATACCTGCAAAAACAGTCGGGCAATCTTCTCCGGATAGGCAACGGCCAGCTGGATGGCGAACAGTCCACCCATGGAATGGGTGACAACAATAATCTTCTCATGTGTTGCCGAAATCTCCATAAACCGCTGCTCCACCTGTGTTTTCCACTTTTTCATGGAGCTGGCGCCAAAATCCCGCACTTCTTTCCCATGACCGTCCAGCAGAAGATTGTATACAGACCACTCCTCGGGAATCATCGGGATCAGATCCCGAAAATGGGCAGGCGTACCTGCAATCCCATGAACCATCAGTACGGCAACGTTAGCATTATCGGATACGCGAATATATTCATTGTGCTTCATGGGACACCTCCTATCTATCAAATGCAACGTAATCTCACATCTTCCTCGCAGCCGTTCGATATCGAACCTCCATGTACAGTATACCACACACGCTTCCCAAACAAAAGAAAAACACCGTCGGTCAATCCTTAAGATTTAATAAACCAACAGTGTTTATACGAGAATTTCTCAATGTTTTCTTTACTTCTCCACGTATTTGGCCTTCAGTTCCTCAGCCTTTTCCATGTATACCTGATTCTGCTTCTGCTGGATCAGGTTAGAACGGATCTGCTCAGAAACCTGAGCCAGCTCCATCACAGATGCCTCATTTTTCTTCTCCACCTTGATCAGATGATAGCCAAACTGGGTCTTTACCGGTCCAACTACCGCGCCGATCTCTGCGTCAAAAGCCGCATCCTCAAACTCTTTCACCATCTGACCACGGCCAAACTCGCCCAGGTCTCCGCCACGGCCACCGGAAGGACAGGTGGACTTTTCCTTAGCTGCATCCTCAAAGGACTTTTCGCCGTTCTCGATCGTGGAAAGGATCTCCTTGCACTCATCCTCTTCCTTCACCAGAATGTGCTTCGCGCTGACCGTCTCACCCTTTTTGAACAGGTGAGGATTTTCCTCGTAGAACGCTGCAACCTCTTCCTCGGTAACTGCAATCCCCTTCAGGGTCTCTGCCATGGCCATCTGTGCCAGCAATTCCTTTTTCGCATTCTCAATGATCCGCTTGAACTCATCGGTCTCATCCAGCTTGAGCTCCTCGCCCAGCTTTGCGTAGGCGCGGATGGTCACCAGCTGATCCAGACAGTGATTGCGGAAATGGGGATTGGAGGCATATACTCTCTGCTCCTGAGGCATGTTCTCGATAAAATGATCCACGTCGGTTCCGGTGATCTGCTCGCCGGCTACAACGGCCAAAATTTCCTGACTCATGTAAACTCTCCTTTGTGTGTATAAGTTGATACCGTGGGTATCTTTTCTCCGGTAACACTATACACCAATTTGTCCGGACAGGCAAGAGGCGGA
>JAFOFP010000112.1 GCA_017387285.1 Lachnospiraceae bacterium | reverse complement strand
GTGGCTTCCGTCGCATTGATGGATGCCCGCTCTATTGCAGCTACCGCAGCGAATAAAGGATATCTCACCCCCGCTACCGACGTGGATGGTGATTTTGGAAAGAAGAAGTATTATTTTGACCATACTATTTATGAGGGACGCGTGTTTGACAGCAAGGGCGTGGCAGATGAGTCTGCACCGATCCAGTTAGGTCCGAATATCAAGGACTGGCCGGCAATGTGTGCATTGACCGATGATCTTCTGCTGAAGGTTGTTTCTGAGATCCATGATCCGGTTACCACCACCGATGAGCTGATCCCCTCCGGGGAGACCTCGTCTTTCCGATCCAATCCCCTTGGATTGGCGGAGTTTGCCCTGTCCAGAAAGGATCCTCAGTATGTGGGCAGAGCGAAGGCGATCCAGAAGGCTGAGATTGCCAGAGAGGCAGCGCTGACAGGGGTTGAGACCGAGACAGCTGTCCCGGCAGAGGGTGGTATGGCAGCGGCGAAAGCGGCGATGCCTGAGTTGGAAGAAATCTACACGACCATCGCGAAGGCTTTCCCGGAAAAGGATATGTCGGCGATGGGGATCGGCAGCACCATTTTTGCCGTAAAGCCCGGTGACGGATCGGCAAGAGAACAGGCTGCTTCCTGCCAGAAGGTTTTGGGCGGCTGGGCAAATGTGGCCAATGAGTATGCCACCAAGCGGTATCGCTCCAACCTGATCAACTGGGGTATGCTTCCCTTTGTGATCGCGGAGGGAGAGCTTCCCTTTACGTTAAATGACTATCTGTTTATTCCGGATGTCCGCAAGGCGGTTGAGGAGAAGGCGGAAACCATTCAGGCTTATGCGGTGACTGCAGACGGACTTAAGGGATTTACACTGAGATTGGGTGATTTGACCGACGATGAGAGACAGATCATCCTGGACGGATGTCTGATCAACTATTACCGTCACTCCGGAAAAGAAAACCGATAAAACACAATAAAGTATTTGACTTTTTACATAAGGTCTGTTAAAATAACGTAAACATAACAAAAAGTTAACATTGCTTTAACAATAGTCGTCCCGAGGAGACCTCGGGGCGGCAGTTGTTTTATCATACATCGGTTAAGTATTTTGATTATGGAGGTGCGTTATGACTTTATTGGAAACCTTAAATCAAAACATTCCTCTGGATTTTTATCCGGAATTGTTTTTGCGTATTACGGTGGCTTGTGTATGTGGAGCAATCATCGGCTTTGAACGGACGAAGAGACAGAAGGCTGCCGGTATTCGTACCCATTGCCTGATTGCCGCGACGTCTGCCTTGATGATGATTTTGTCCAAGTATGCGTTTGCGGATCTGGACAAAACCCTAAGTGCTCTGTATGAGAGCTCCCGCGGTGCGGATCCCTCAAGAATTGCATCTCAGATCGTCAGTGGTGTCAGCTTTTTGGGTGCGGGCGTGATTTTTGTCAAAGGTGGATCGGTAAAGGGTCTGACCACGGCGGCCGGTATTTGGGCGACCTGCGCCATCGGTATGGCGGTGGGCTCCGGTATGTACCTGTTGGCTGGGTTTACCACGATTCTGGTAGTGATCCTTCAGGTGATCCTTCACTGTCTGAACGTCGGCGATGATGCGTTCTCCACCCATGAGATGGTGGTTGAGATGGAGGATAAGCCTTCGCTGCGGTTGGCGCTCGACGAACTGTTTGACTGCTATGCAGTGACCGTATTAAACAGCAGAGTGACCAAAGAAAATGGCCTTCTGTTGCTGAAACTGTCCGTGCGGATGAAAAAGAATGTTGAATTTGAAGAGATTGTTCGATTTGTGGATGAACATCCCGGTATCAGGACGTTGGAGATGTGATCCATATACAAAGAGTAGCAAATAGCATAACGGTAACGAAAACGGAGCTGATCCTTGTGAGGGATCGGCTCCGTTTTCGTTTATGGTCTGAGAATCATTTATTCGGCATCGTTTAATGTATCAGCTTTTGGGGTGGAAGGCGTTTTCTCGTTGAACTTGAATACAGCCACACCGTAAGCCGGCAGGGAATAGTTGATGCGGTAAGGCAGACGGTCGCACTCACCCTCCACGGCGATGTACTTGTTGTTTGGCTCCTTGTAGCCTACATGTCCACGGGTGTTGTCCAGTACCAACGTGTATGTACCTGCGCAGGGAGCTCCCACTGCGTAGTCGGGGCGAGCTACAGGCGTAAAGTTGCAGACGAATAACAGATTGTTCTTTCCGTCGGCGCTCTTTCTCATCCAACTAAAGATACTGCGGTCGGCATCGTCGCAGTTGATCCACTTAAAGCTGTCGGGATTTCCGTCGTCCCACATGCAAGGGTACTTTTTGTAAAGCTGAAGCAGGTCACGGTAGAACAAACGCAGATTTTCGTGTCCGGGCTCGTTTAACAGCCACCAGTCCAGCTCGCGGGATTCGTCCCACTCATGCCACTGGCCGAACTCCTGTCCCATGAACAGTAGTTTCTTTCCGGGGTGACCCATCATGAAGGTATAGCCCACTTTAAGGTTGGCGAATTTGTCGTCGCGGTAACCGGGCATCTTGGTCAGCATGGAACATTTCAGATGAACGACCTCATCGTGGGACAATACCAGAACATAGTTTTCTGAGTAGTGGTAAGCCATGGCGAAGGTCATCTTATTGTGATCATACTTGCGGTAGATGGGATCCAGCTTCATGTAATCCAAAAAGTCGTGCATCCAACCCATATTCCACTTGAAGGTAAAGCCCAGGCCGTCCTTCTCGGGAGCTGCGGTGATGCGGGGCCAGGAAGTCGCCTCCTCAGCGATGGTCATGACACCGGGGTTGCGCTGCTTCATGATGCTGTTGAAGTGGCGGAAAAACTCAATGGCCTCCAGGTTTTCATGGCCGCCGTAACGGTTGGGAACCCAGTTTCCGTCGCTGCGGCAATAATTCAGATAGAGCATGGAGGAAACCGCATCCACCCGAAGGCCGTCCACATGGAACTGCTCCACCCAGTACAGGCCGTTGGCGATGAGGAAGTTGGTAACCTCTGTTTTTTCAAAGTTAAACACCTTGGTGCCCCAATCCAGCTGCTCACCCTTGCGGGGGTCGGGATACTCGTAGGTGGGGGTACCGTCAAAATCGGCAAGGCCGTGAGCATCCTTGGGGAAATGGGCGGGAACCCAGTCAAGGATAACACCGATTCCACGGCGATGCATCTGATTAATGAAATACTTAAAGTCCTCCGGAGAACCATGTCTGGAGGTGGGGGAATAATAGCCGGTCACCTGATAGCCCCAGGAACCGTCAAAGGGATGCTCGGCAATACCCATCAGTTCAATATGGGTGTAGCCCATGGCCTTAACATAGTCACCCAGGTCCTGAGCTAACTGGCGGTAATCCTTAAAATAACCGCTGTTTTTTGTCCATGAGGGAAGGTGAACCTCGTAAATAGAGAGAGGTGCCTTCAAGGGGTCGGTCTCGTTTCTCTTTGCCATCCAAGCGGAGTCGGACCAACGGAAAGGCTTGTGGCTGGCAACCACAGAAGCGGTGTTGGGACGGAGCTCGGACTGGCGGGCATAAGGGTCTGCCTTCTGGCGGATCTCGCCCCAAGGGGTAGTAACAGCAAATTTATAAAGTGTACCTACGCCGAGACCCTCGCAGAAAACCTCCCAGATACCGGAGTCGCTGATCCTGGACATGGGCGTGGCAAAATTGTCCCAGCCGTTAAAATCGCCCACAACGGAAACTGCGGAGGCATTGGGAGCCCACACAGCAAAATAAACGCCCTCCTTGCCCTCAATGGTGGCAGGATGTGCACCGAGCTTTTCATAAATAGAATAATGTGTACCATGGCCAAACAGATAGCAATCCACATCTGAAATAAAACCAAGAGAACTCATCCTATGTACTCCTTTTCATCAAAAAATTAATCCATTATCTTGTTACGAAAACTAACGAAACTAATTGCAGGTAAATTATATCACTGAGACATGGCACATGTCAATTCGTTTTGATGAGCCACGGCAATAAATTAACCCTGCAGGGGGTCAATGTCGTACTGTTTGGCCTGTTTTAGCAGATATTGGTAGCGCAGCTGAGCGGCGTTTACCTCGTAAATATAGCAATCGATCAAGGTAGGGTCCACGGCCTGCTCAAAATTGGACAGGGCCAGATCAAGGTTCGCTTTGGTGGTTTCGATCTCTCTTCGCAGCTTTAGTAGTTCAGCCGGAGGGTTGTCCGATGAAATTCTGCGTTTGAACATAGATTATTCTCCCTTAAACATTCCTGAATATATTATAGTCGGGGGACTGGAAAATTATGCATAAAAAGTTTGGAAACCCACACAGGAAGTGTGGATTTGGCAGGGTCGAAAAAAGGGGATTGACATTTGATGCAAATTTGGGGATAATAAGTGCACAAAATCAAATGTGCCGTTCGGCACGATGTT
>JAFOFP010000111.1 GCA_017387285.1 Lachnospiraceae bacterium | reverse complement strand
TCTCATGTAATGTATTTACCTTTTACAGATCCGTTACGGGTTCATGATCAACCCTTCGTATACCACCGGGATCTCTTCGCGGTTCTCAATATAGGCACAGTAGATACCGTCTGCCTCCGGGGTGAAATTTAACATCATGCCTCCGAAACCCTCCATATAGATCAGCTCGCCGGTCTCCACGTTTTTGACTCCCGCACGGAATGTCATCTCATTGTCCCCGCAGGCCACCGTGATCATCATCATATCACCGACGGACAACTCCGTCTCCGAAAACAACTGTCTCGCTCCCGCAGGCACTTCCATATCGATCTGAACCATACGCTCATCACTGTGTGCACCCTGCACTTCCTCCACAGAGCCATCATCCAGGCCTCGCAGATAGGTCTCCGGCTCCTGAGTTTCCTCCATGATCTGAATCTCGGAAGACGCTCTCAGGGACTCGTCCAGATAGACCACGCTCTGAGCCATCGCTAACGTGGGAACCGCAGCTGCCATCACAAAGAGCATTACACAGGCAAATATCCATCTTCCGCTCATTCCGATCAGCTTTCTGCGCCGTGACATTTCAGTGATCCGTGACTCCAGGGAAAGCCCGGTCTCCACCAGGGTGGCCGCAAATACTCGCCCGACATCCTTCACCTCAGCGTCATACAAAAACTGACAGTACTCCTTCGGCGTGTACTCCGGATTGATGTCACACACCGCCGTATCGCACACCATCTCCTGTAAAAGGGTCAGGTATTCTCTCAACCGATAGACAAAGGGATTAAACCAGTGAAACCAGGAAACCAACAGCGCCAGTTTCTTCCACATCAGATCCCGCCTGCGCAGATGCCAGACCTCATGCTCCATCATCATACTCATCTGTTTTTCGGAATAATCCCGCATGGGCACAATAATCATCGGTCTGAACAAACCGGTCACCAACGTGGTCTTCACCGACTCATTTTGACAGACTCTCACATGGGAAAGACCGTACTTCTGCTGATATTTCTCCACCGCCCGTTTCCAACCTTCGGTGGACAGCGGTACATTCCACCGGAGAATGCGGTCCAGCCGGGAATAATGGTACAGGCTCACCGATGCACCGATCAAAAGGCCGGACACCCACACGGTTGCAATCAACCGGAAAACCAGCTCAAGAACTCCCGAAACCTGAAAACCAAACTCCCCTACATGTACCCAGCTGCCTTGAATGTAGCGGACACGGGAGATCAGCATGATCGGATAAATCACAGGAACCATATACAGCAGAATGATCATCTTGACGAAAACCAGTCTTACCCTGGCACTGACCCTGTCCATCACCTTTCTCAGCAGGCAAAACAAAAGGTATCCCACCGTCCCGAATATGTCGATGAGCAAAATGCAAAAACAGACGTCATTCCATTGCATCGATCATACCTCTGATCCGGGTTTTTTCCTCCTCTGACAGTCCTCTTGTCTGCATAAAGGCTGCCAAAAAAGCGTCAACGCGGCCATCAGACCACACATCCACGCACTTCTTAATCACATGTTCCCGATAAATCTCTTCCTTCACGATAGGATGGTAATAAAAGATCCTTCCTCTCCGCTCTGCCGTCAAATACCCCTTATGTACAATGCGGTGCAAGAAGACGGACACGGTCTTGGCTGACCAGCTGCGGCCAAATCGTTTGTTCACCTTTTCGGTGATCTCCTGCATGGTCAACGGCTCAGCACTGCTCCAGATCACACGGATGACCAGCTCTTCACACTCGGACAGATTTTTTTCTTCCATAATATCTATACCTCCTCATAAATTCTTCCCACTTGACAAATACAACTCGAGTATTCACCTTTAGATTTATTTTAACGGATAATCGTCCTTCGGTCAATGGATTTCACCGGCTTTTTCGATGGCTGCCGGCCACATAAATCCTTCCCGGATCATCTCGTAGATCTCCTTGGAGAACTTGGGGCTGCGGTCATAGTAATACAGTCCGTTCTGCTCCTGCTCCACGTCAGTCAGCTGCGTGTAACAGAATGCACACATCTTGGGATCCTCCAGCAGGATCTTGGTCAAAGCCGCGATACGGGAGCCTGCCTCCTCCTCGGTCAGGGGCTGCTTGCCGTAACCCCAGCTGGTCTTTCTGATCTGCTCCTCGCTCATGGTCGCTCTGATCTCGGCAGCTGCCGCCTCATTCCACCAGGTTCCGCCGTACTCACTCATGAAGTAAGGCTCGCCGTTGTAGTGCTGTCTGCCCATATATTTAGGCTTGAATGCACACTGATCGTAGAGGTCGTACCAGTTCTCTGCCTTGCCGAAGGTGGCCCACTTCTCGGGATCCTGCTCATAGTTATGTACATCGTAGATATCCGTGATCACATGGTAATTTCCGCTGGTGTCAATGACGGGGCGGGTGGGATCCACCGCCTTGGTTGCATGATAAATGCCGGAAAGGACACGGTCATCCTGAGGGCAGCCGTGAACGTCCCAGGTCTCATTGAAGGGACACCAGCCCACGATAGCAGGGTGATTAAAGTCACGCTTCACCGACTCCAACCACTCAGGCAGGTAGGTACACAGGGCATCTGCCTCGGAGGTATTCAATCCCCAGTTGGGGTACTCGCCCCATACGATATAACCCAGTTTGTCAGCCCAGTACAGGAATCTCTCCTCAAATACCTTCTCGTGAAGTCTCGCTCCGTTGAAGCCCACCGCCATGGACAGCTCAATGTCACGCTTTAAGTCCTCCTCAGTGGGTGCCGTGTAAATGCCGTCGGGATAGAAGCCCTGATCCAGCACCAGACGCTGGAACACCGGCTTATGGTTCAGCAGGATCGCTCCGTCGGCGATCTCGATGGTACGCAGACCGAAGTAGGTGGCAACCTCATCACAGGCTGCCTCGCCCTTGCACAGGGACAGCTTCAGATCATAGAGAACGGGGGAGCCGATCTCCCACCATTTCGTCACGGACAGGGGCAGTGAAAACTGTGTGCAGGTTCCGCCGCAGGAAGCTCTCAGATCTCCCACTGCCTCACCGTCAAGGAAGGCCTCTGCCTTAACGCTGAAACCGGTGGCCGCCTGATTGGTGAACACCTTAACGTGAGCACAGCCATTGTCCGGGTCGGGAATCAACTCCATGGAGGTCATGTACACCTCAGGCACAAACTCCAGCCACACGGTCTGCCAGATGCCGGTGGTTCTGGTGTAATAACAGCCCTGAGAAGCGTACTTAAAGCTCTGCTTTCCGGAGGGCTGTTTGCGGGTTCTCACCTGATCCACTGCATAGACGGTCAGGTGGTTCTCACCCTCCTGCAGAAGATTTGTAATATCAAAACAGAAAGAAGTATATCCTCCGATATGGGTTCCGGCTGATTTGCCGTTCACAAACACCTCGGTCTTGTAATCCACCGCTCCGAAATGGATCAGTACCCGGCCGGACAGCTCCTCTGCCGATACAGTGATCACACGGTGATACCAAACCGCATCCATATAGTCGGTGTAGCCGATGCCGGACAGCTTGCTCTCCGGGCAGAAAGGCACCAGAATCTGACGGTCATAATCGGTCTTGTCCGCCCAACCCTGTTCCTTCTTGGAATTGCCAAAATCAAAATCAAAGTCCCACAGACCATTTAAGTTTCTCCAATTCTCCCGGAAAAACTGGGGACGGGGATGCTCCGGTCTGGGAATCACATTCATCTGTTCTTTATTCATCGTTATCCTCCTCAATTTTGTGCAGCACACTCACCAAACACTTCTGACCGCATTTCAGACGTATTTGCTTTCCAACCAGGTTTTCTGCAAATGATATGAAAAGGGGTTGCACATTTCTAAGTATAATATATAATTTAATTACTCCATTATAAATGGGTATTATCCGATATAAAGTGAGGATTATTATTTTGAAGGAATATATTCGCTATTTTTCGCAGGAACGGTCCGCCCCCTTCATCATCGAAATTGCAGGCAAGTCATGGTGCGACGGCAGCTATCTGATCAAGCGGGAGAAACCGCGGATGTGGGTGCTGGAATTTGTCCTCTCCGGCACCGGTACCGTACACTCCGCCGCAGAAGGTGTAGACTACCATCCGGGGGTCGGCGACGTTTATCTGCTGTCCCCCAATCAGCATCATCTGTACTATTCGGACAGCGACGATCCTTGGATAAAGCTGTTTATCAATATGCGGGGACCGGTCGTTGAGGGCCTGGCCGAGGCCTACGGGCTGACAGGACATCTGCACTTCCCGAAGGTACCCCATTTACGGGGACTGTTTGAAGAGATTTATTCCATGATGGAGAACCGGGAGCTGACCGATTCCATGGTTTTGGAGCAAACCGAACTGCTGGTTCACCGGATCTTCCGGTCTTTGGGCGAAAAACGTCTTGAGGAAAACCTTTCCTCCGGCGAGATCAGCCAAATCAAGCAATATCTGGATGCCCATGTGGGACAGATCGTGACCATCAAGGAATTATCCGACCTGATTTACCGCTCCCCGGACTATTTGATCAAGCATTTTAAGGCGGAGGTAGGCTTGACCCCCTACCAATATCTGCTAAAGCGAAAAATGTCCATCGCCAAGCGGCTCCTGCGGGACACTGCTCTGCCTATCCGGGAGGTGGCACTGCAGCTGGGATACGAGGATGCGCACTATTTTTCGGGATTGTTTAAGAAAGAGACAGGGATGCCTCCGGGACGATTCAGACGAGGTGGATGAGAAGTATATTCCCTCACATTTTCCCGATCAATTTACTGTTACCATCTCTCGATTTGTCTTGTAATACGTCGCTCTTGAAAGCTTACTTGATTCTAAATATCCCTGTTTCTCCAAATTACCAAGTACCTTCGTTCTCAAATAGGTCGAATCGCTGACTCCCAAATACTCTGCTATCTCAGAAACCTTATGCGCTTGATAATAACAAAACGACAATACCCTATCATCATAGTCTGTTCCATTCTCTATCGGTACAAATGTAAGGTTCGGAACACTGCTGTCTTCCACACCATTCATGTAAGTTAAATCAGGCAAGACAAGAGTAAAGTGATCAGAAGAGGAATAAATATATGGCCGATGTGCTTCATTTTTCTCTCTATATTCCTCAACAATTTTATCAAATCCGGTTCCTGCCGCCTCCATTACATTACACTTTACCAATACAGAGGCAATGAGTTCATTCCTTCTTTTCGAAATAATTCCGGACAAATCATAGGTTTTTCCAAGCCGTTCCCCTCTGTAAAAACTGCCGGGAGATGATATTTCCAACCGATCCTTAAACATGTCCACTTGAATCTGCGTTCCATCCAAAAAATAATCCCGATGAGCAACTGCATTGATCACGCCCTCAAATAACGCTCTTTGAGGATATGCATCAATATTTTTTCTTGTATCTCCGAGCTTAATCATCGAATGATTCATTCTCTGCGTTACAAATTCCATCATGTAATTGATCACAGAAATGATATTGCCATTAAATCGGTTTATCGTAACAATTCTCTCGCTCCCCTTATTAAATCCGGAAAACACAGAACATTGAACCTCGGTTTTTCTATCATGATAATCATCAGCAAAGAGTATTGCACCATTTGCCAAAAAACCGTCCTCATCGTAAAATCCCATGGACTTTAATACTTTTTCTGTAAGTTCTTTTCCATCATTATGCATAGCATAAAAATTTCGAAGCATTGTATAATTTGAAGCATCATATTTTATCTCTGAGGTGAGAATATCATACTGCGTATTTTTGCTTTTCACACTCATATCTATAATTTCTTCATACGTTGCTCCATTTGTAAAGCCATCTCGTCTCATATAAATGGCCGGAATGTTCTTATATTTAAGGATTACAGGTTTTATAACAGAGTCCTCCACTTGAACTCGTATAATAAATCGCTCTTTCCCCTTGATATCATATCGAACAAAAGAGATCGCCATCTGTGGTCTGGGTACAAGGTGCTCATTTACCTGATTATTAAAATAATTTCGTTCGTTATCCGCTTCAATTCGATCGAAGCCTATCAATTTATTTGTTTTGTCTTCTACCCCGATATAAAACTCTCCACCGGAAGCGTTTGCAAAACCGGCAATTGTCTTAAGCCAGCCCACGACGTCGCCCCGATTCAATCTTGCTTTGCATTCGATTTTATCGTTTTCTATCTGCACGTTTTCTACGAGTTCTTCTAAGTACATACCATCACCTCTGACATCGTTGTTTGAAGTAATTTTATTATACTTCAAAGTCGTTTCAAAGTCAACTTCAAAATCATTTCAAATAAGCTTCATTTTGCTTTGAAGCAATAAACATTATACTCACTATTTCCTTTTTTATTAATTGCATAAAACAATGTTTGTCTTTTTGACTCTTTAGTGATATAATTTTTCCAGCCTATTGCGATGACAAGGAGGATCAAATCATGTCAAATATTTTTATGCGTTTCCCCGGCGGAAAACGAAAAGCATTGACCTTAAGCTACGACGACGGCGTGGAGCAGGATATCCGTCTCATTGATATCATGAAGAAACACGGCCTGAAGGGCACTTTTAATATCAACAGTGGCATGTATGCTCCCGAGGGAACGGTTTACCCCGAGGGGACCATTCATCGCCGCATGAGCAAGAGCATGGCTCTGGAACTGTACCAAAACAGCGGCATGGAGGTGGCAGTCCACGGACTGAAGCATCCCTTCCTTGAGCAGCTGCCGGCCAATCTGTGCACCTATGAGGTCCTTCAGGATCGCATGAATCTGGAGGCTGATTACGGCACGATCATCCGAGGCATGGCTTATCCCTTCGGCACCTACAGTGACAGTGTGGTATCCACTCTCCGCCAGTGCGGCATCGTCTACTCCCGTACCGTCGTCTCCACAGAGAATTTTGCCATTCCCACGGACTGGCTGCGTCTGCCCGCCACCTGTCATCACAACAACCCCCGACTGATGGAACTGGCTCGGCAGTTTGCGGAAAATAACAGCCAGAGCAATCGCGGCCCTTCTCTGTTCTATCTGTGGGGCCACAGCTACGAGTTCGAAGCCAACGACAACTGGAATGTCATCGAGGAGTTTGCTGCCTACATGGGCGGCCGTGAAGATATCTGGTACGCCACCAATATCGAAATCTATGATTACATCGATGCCTATAACCGCCTGATCTTCTCCATGGACTTCACCAGGGTTTACAATCCCACCGCCACAGAGCTGTTCTTCGAGACGAAACAGGGACTTTACAGTGTGAAACCGGGAGAGACCGTAACCTATGCGTACTAATATTGGAACTACCCGCAAATGGAATTCCCATATGGCCGGCATCATTCTGACTCTGGCATGGCCTACCATGCTGGAGCAGCTGATGCAGACCGCCGTCCAATACATCGATACCGCCATGGTGGGGTCTCTGGGCACCACAGCCACTGCCGCCGTAGGCGCCACCACCACGGTCAACTGGCTGATCGGCAGCAGTATCTCTGCCCTCAGCGTGGGATTCTTGTCCTTTATCGCCAGATCTCTGGGTGCAGGGGATGAGGCCGCCGCAAAGCGGGCAGTCTCTCAGGCCGTTCTGGCTGTTCTGACGGTAGGCACGATTTTTACTGTACTTACCCTGTCCTTAAGCGGCCTGGTTCCGGTCTGGATGCAGGTGGATGAGCACATCCGTCACTTGGCCGCGCAGTATTTCTTTATCCTATATCTGCCCATGCTCCCCCGGACGGCTACCATTATCTTTGGCACAGTGCTCCGAGCAGCCGGCGACACCAAAACGCCCATGAAGATCGGCGTTCTGGTCAATTTAACCAACGTGATCTTGAACTTTTTACTGATCTATCCCACCCGGACAGCAACGCTGATGGGACTGACCCTGACGATCCCCGGTGCGGGACTGGGCGTCATCGGCGCAGCTGCTGCCAGCGCAGTTGCTTTCGCAGTCGGCGGCATCTGCATTACCATCGTCCTGTGGAGACATCCCGGTGTCTCCCCCAAGGGACAGGCACTGACCCCGGATTGGCAGATCCTGCGGCCCTGTCTGCGGATCGCTCTGCCCAATATGCTTCAGCGGTTCGGCACTTCCCTTGGCTATGTGGCCTTCGCCTCTATGATCAACTCTCTGGGGGAGATCTCCACCGCGGCTCATACCATCGCCAACACCGTGGAGTCTGCTTTCTACATCCCCGGCTACGGCATGCAGACGGCTGCCGCCACCCTGGCCGGCAACGCCTACGGCGCAAAGGACCGTCAGCGGATGAAAGACCTGTCATCCATGTTTATCCCCATCGAGCTCGGACTCATGATCATTTCCGGAGCTTTGCTGTTTGTCCTGGCACCGGCGCTGATGGGCATCTTCTCTGACAGCTCCGAGGTAATCTCCCTGGGCACTACCGTCCTTCGGATGGTGGCCGTATCAGAGCCCTTCTACGGTTTCTCCATTATCGTCGAGGGTATGATGCAGGGCGTAGGTCGAACCAGACAGCCCTTTGTCTTCAATATCATCGGTATGTGGATGATCCGTATCGTGGGCACCTTTATCTGTACACAGATCATGCCCATGGGACTGGTGTCCGCATGGGCATGTATGATCCTGCATAATTTATTTTTGTTTGTTATGTTTCTGGTGTGTTATCTGAGGGGGACGTGGAATCCGTTGAGAGACTAACTTCACCCTACCACCAGCTCATCCAGCACGCCCAGATCCCAGGCCAATCTGGAAAGCACATATTTATCACGGATATCCTTGGTTGCTCTGAAGGTCTCAGGCAAAGTAGCCGGATCCACACCTAATGCCTCCACTGTTGTGGGGGCTTTTATTTCGACGAGGCAAGCCTCAATCTCCTCGCTGGAAGGAAGCTCCTCCTCGATCACCTTCAGAATATCTGCCCAGCGAGCCTCGATCACGTCGAATCTCTGAGCATGCTTAGCCAGATCGTACTTCTTCTCTTTGCCATCCAGGGCGATCATAGCATCTGCCGCCTTGCCCAGGAAGTTTTCCAGATCAGCCTCCCACTTGTCATGGTCGAAGGCAGCCGCATACTTCATGGCCTTCTCGCGATCCGGAGTCATCTTCTTGATCTGCTCATAAAGCTTTGCAGACAACAGCGTGCCAACTGCACACTGGGTTCCGTGAAGCTCTGCCTTGGTGCCAAACTCCAACGCTCTCATATCCCATACATGGGAGAAATAGTGCTCCACGCCGGAAGCCGGTCTGGAGGACCCTGCCTCTGCCATGGCCTGTCCGCAGATGATCAGTCCTTCAAACACTGCCTTGACTGCCTCATCCTCACGCTTCATAAGGCCTGCACGGTTATCTACGCAGCGCTTCAACGCCTCACGCACCTTCTGGGCGATGGGCTCGAAATAGGCCTCGCCGATGATAATATTGGCGATCCGCCATTCACAGATGCTGACATACTTAGCCAGCATATCACCGAGACCTGCACTGAGCAAATGATCCGGTGCTGTTTTCATAATATCCACATCACCGATGATCACATCGGCACACTTGCTGGGGAGAGACACCTTCAGTCCGTCCCGCTCCATGGAGGAGGTGGCCGATGCATAACCGTCCATGGACGGTGCCGTTGCCACGATCACATAGGGCAGACCGGAAATATTGGCCAGAATCTTGGTCACATCGTTGATCACACCGGAACCTACCGCCACGATGAGGTCACACTTGGAATCAAAATGCATCATCACTGATCCAACCGTATGCTCGTCGGGGGTGGGCTTTTCATTCTGCATCACATACTTACTGTAGGCGATCTCCGCCTTATCCAGAATATCGCAAACCAAAACGCCTGCCGTCTTGTCCGTATTCACATCCGCAAACACAAATACCTTCTTTGCTCCAAAGCCCTGTACCACCTCGGGCAGCTGATTTACCACACCGTTTCCAATAATTGTCTTAATTTCTGCCATATCCTCTCTCCTGTCTATTTTTCTTTTATGCTCTCTGCTGCTGCCGCGCTGCGGTTCATACTCTCCGACATTCACTCTCACGCAAAATTTCGCTGTCTCGCCGCCTCGTAAACCAATACCGCCGCTGCCACTGCCGCATTCAGCGACTCCGCTTTTCCGGCCATGGGAATCTTCACAAACACATCCGCCTGATCGGCCAGATGATCGGTCAGACCATTGCCCTCATTTCCGATGAGAAAAGCACTGCCACCGTGATAATCTTCTTTATCGTAATTGTTTTTTCCGCCAAGATGAGCCGCATAGGTGGTGATCCCCAGTTCTTTGCAACGATCCATCACCTGATCCAGGCTGTCCACATAGGCGAAGGGGAGACGGAAAATCGCTCCCATGGTGGAACGAACCACCTTAGGATTATAAATATCCACGGTATCACGGCTCATGATCACACCATCCACACCGGCCGCCTCAGCGGTCCGCATCATGGTTCCCAGATTGCCGGGATCCTGAATGTTTTCCAGAATCAGCAAAAGGGGAGCCTCTTTGCCGCGGCACATCTCCTCAATGGAATACTCCTGCTGCCGAACCACACCCAATATCCCCTGAGGGGTCTGGGTGTCACTCATGGCCCGGAGCACCTGCTCGGTGACGATCTCATGGGGAATAGCCAGCTCTGTGCCATCCTCTCTCAGACGCTTCACCGCCGCCCCATGCTCATCAAGAAACTCCTCCGTCACATACAGTCTCTCCAGACGCTCCGCCGGAACCTCTCCCGTCAGGCGAAGTCCTTCTACCACAAACAAGCCCTGCTCCCGGCGAGCCTTCGCCTTGGCCTGCAGGGCGATCACCTGCTTGACCTGCCCATTGGATGTACTGCTTATCATATTGTCATTCCTTTTTGATTATTTTCCTTCGTAAGTGATCACGCTGGACATCTCGTAACCGGCCAGACGCTCTCTGCCCTTCAGTCCTGCCAGCTCCATCACAAAGCAAAGCTTAACAACCTCGCCGCCCAGTTCCTTGATCAGCTCAATAATCGCCTCGATGGTGCCGCCGGTAGCGATCAGGTCATCCACGATAACGACCTTCTGACCGGGCTTGATGGAATCCTTGTGCATCTCGATAATGGCGGAACCATACTCCAGCTCATACTCCTTCTCAATGGTCTCGCAGGGCAGCTTACCCTTTTTGCGCACGGGAACAAAGCCCTTGTGCAGGTTATAGGCGATGGGCACACCGAAAATGAATCCTCTGGACTCAGGTCCTACCACCACGTCAAACTCAACGCCCTCCAGAGCCTCCATAATACCGTCAACCGCCAGCTTAAGTCCGTCGGGATCCTGAATTACCGTGGTAATATCGCGGAAAATGATTCCTTCCTCGGGGAAATCCGGAATACTTCTTACATAATCTTCTACTCTTTTCATGATAAAAACCTCCAACATTTATTTTAATTAAACTAATTCCCAGTGATTGATGATCATCTGCATGGTCTTTATGCCGTTATACTCATTGACACCTGCCGAATAGATCACATTCAGCATTGCCCGGTCAGTTCTGCCGCCGTACCTCTCCTGAAGCTCCCGCTTCAGCTCTTCTCCGCCGGAGAACATCACTGCGGTGATAGCTCTGCCGCCATCGTCCTGAAGGGTCAATTTCAGTACCTGTCCGGTCTTACCTACCGTATCCAGCCTGCGGATCCGCAGCCCTTTCTGGGCAAACATGGGCTTGCTGTTTCCGTTGCCGAAGGGCTCCAGGCATTTCAGCTCCTCCACCAGTGCTTCCGTGGCATAGGAAAAAGGCAAAGGTACATCGATCCAGATCTTCGGAATAAAATCGGCCTCCGTAAGCGTTGACCGACCGTTGAGCCGGTTGCGGAACATCTCCACATTCTCCGCCGGCAAAGACAATCCCGCCGCCATGGGATGTCCACCGAAGACCTCCAACAGATCCTGACATTCCACCAGTGCATCATACATATGATACCCTTCAATGGATCTTCCCGATCCCTTGACCATCCGTTCTCCGTTGGTGAGGACAAATACCGGGTGATTATATTTTTCCCGGATTCGTCCGGCAATAATCCCCGCCAGACTCTCATGACAGTCCGGCAGATAAATCACATAGACCGGATCATTTTCCCGATGCGCCTGCCGGATCTGCTCCTCGGCCTGTGCCACGCCGTTTAGCGTCATATTTTTCCGTGTATCATTTAACTCTTTTAATTCCAGCGCCAGCGAGCCCGCTGTCGCCTCATCTTCACTTAAAAACAATTCCAGGGCCTTTTTGGCCGTGTCCAGACGTCCTCCTGCATTGAGACAAGGGCCGATGACAAAGCCCAGATGATAAGCCGTCAAGGCTGCCGGATCCACTCCGTTTACCTCCATCAGCTGTCTGAGACCGGTGATACGGCTGTTTGCCATCCGCTTAAGTCCCTCCCGCACCATGATGCGGTTCTCACCTTGAAGCATCATCACGTCACCTACCGTGGCCAGGGCGGCTGCCTCCAGCAGGGGGGACAGCTCTCTCTCATCCACTTTGGTCCGACGGAACAGATACTGGATCAGCTTATAAGCCACCGCTGCGCCGCAAAGTCCCTTGAAGGGATAACCGCAGGCGCTCTGCTTGGGGTTGATCACCGCGTCCGCCGGAGGGATCTGCTCGATCCGCCCCTCTGCCGTCTCCAAAAACGGTACATCATGGTGATCGGTAATAATCGCCGTCATTCCCAGCGATCTGGCATAGGCGATCTGGTCCGATGCAGAAATCCCATTGTCGCAGGTGAGGATCGTATCGATATCCGCCTCCCATGCCTTCATGATCAGCTCCCGATTGATCCCGTAACCGTCCTTGATCCGGTGGGGAATGTCGTAGTCCACTTTAGCTCCCAGACGAGCCAGACCCTTATACAAGATGTAGGTGGCGCACACGCCGTCCACATCGTAATCACCGATGATCCGGATCGTTTTCTCCTGCAGCAGCTTATCCAGCAGAATATCCGCCGCCTTCTCCATATCCTTGAGAAGCTCCGGGTCATGGCAATCCTCTAATTTGCCATGCAGAAACAGGCGGACGGCCTCATCGCCCTCCACATCGCGGTTGCGCATAATACGGGCAGTGACCGGGCTGATGCCAAACCGTTCCGCTATACCGGCGAAGTCTGCCTTTTTTGTGTAAACCATCCACTGTTCCTTCATCGTTTCGCTCCTGTCAGGCTTCGGATTCCCGTTCGCCACTGCAAGTTGTTACCATATTTTCACCGCAGATGTATCCGTCTTACGCATTACGGATCACGCGCACTCTCAGTACACCGTCGATGGCAGACAGCTTCCCGATCATCTCGTCGGTGACATCCTGCTCGGGATCGATAGCCGTGTATGCCACATTTCCGCAGCTCTTATTGCTCATATCAAGAATATTGATGCCCTCAGCTGCCAGAGAAGAGGTAAACTGGCCGATCATATTGGGCTTGTTTTCATTAAAGATCAGCAATCTGCAGCTGCCTCTGAATGCAGTCAGATCACAGTTGGGGAAGTTCACGGAGTTGTGAATGGTTCCGTTTTCCAGGTACGCCATCATCTGATCAACGGCCATCACCGCACAGTTATCCTCAGACTCCTCAGTGGACGCCCCCAGGTGAGGAGTGACGGTAGTATTGGGCATGATCACCGTGCGGGTGTTGGGGAAATCGCACATGTAGCGCTTTACCTTTCCGCTCATCAACGCCTCCGTCATATCCATCTCATCAACCAAAAGGTCTCGTGCATAGTTCAGCACTACCACGCCGTCCTTCATCTTGGCAATGGACTCCTTGTTGATCATGGACTTAGTGCTGTCCAACAGCGGCACATGCAACGTAATATAATCACATTTCTCATAGATCTCATCCAGCGTCTCGCTGTGCTTGATCTTGCGGGACAGCTGCCAAGCGCCGTTTACAGAGAGGAAAGGATCATAACCGTACACCGTCATACCAAGACTCTCCGCCGCATTGGCCACCAAAACACCGATGGCTCCCAATCCGATCACGCCAAGGGTCTTACCCTTGATCTCACTGCCGGCGAACAGCTTTTTCTTTTTCTCTGCGGTAGCTGCCACATCGGGATCTTTACGGTTGGCGCTTACCCAGTCAATACCGCCGTGAATGTCACGGGCAGCCATCAGCATACCTGCGATCACCAGCTCCTTCACACCGTTGGCATTTGCTCCGGGGGTATTGAACACAACGATACCCTCCGCCGTACATCTGTCCAAAGGAATATTGTTTACTCCGGCTCCGGCTCTGGCAATCGCCATCAGCCCCTCCGGAAACTCGGTTTTATGCATATCCGCACTGCGCACCAGAATACCGTCAGCCTCTGACAGCTCCTTCGTCAAGACATAATCCTCGGTAAACCGCTCAGTTCCGTGGGAAGAAATTTCGTTTAAGCAAAGAATTTTGTGTGCCATCTTGATGTCCTCTCTTACTTAATCCTTATCAGCATATATTCCAAACTGCCGATAGATATTCACAGTATAACTCACATCACAGTAAAATGTAAAGTAAATAAAGGATTTTTTCGAAAAAAAGGCTCCCGGCAGAATCCTATGGATCCCGCCGGGAGTTCCCGCTTAACTTACTTGTAACAGGTTTTTGAACGTTTTCAAAGATTATCGGAAGAATTACCTGATCAGTCAAGATAATCCTCGATCACCGCCCAGACTTCCGGGTCCTCCAGACCAAGCTTCCAACAGGCCACTCCGGCCACTCCGGCTCTGTCAACGGCATCCAGCTTTAGCTCCATACTCTTCGTATCCTCCAGCCATATACTGTACATGATGCCATCCAGCAGATACTGTCCGAAATACTGCCCTTCCTCATCCAGCCATTTGATGTCCGCATTGTTTTCCTCGAGAGATGCCTTGGCTGCCAACATACCGGCTGCCGTGGAGGATACCTTCTCTCCGGCCTTCACTCCCCATACTCTGGTGTAAAAGGGAACTCCGTGGATCAGTTTCTCGGCAGGAACCTGTTCCAATGCCAGATCAATGGTCTTCTCTGTAAATCCCATGGACGCGGTCGATCCGGGTTCACCTCCGGCCCAGTGTTCATCGTAGCCCATCATGATCACATAGTCGGCCACAACGCCCTGCTCCTTCACATCGTACCAGGAACGACCTCCGATGAGGGAATAATTGTCGACGGACAACACCAGCCCGGCTTTACGGCATTCCACTGAGAGTTCACGAATAAACTGGACAAAGTGCTTTCCTGTATCCTGATCGATCTTTTCGAAATCGATATTGATTCCGTCCAGACCATACTCATCAGCCACCGCCATCAGATTGGTGATCAATGCTCTTCGCGAAGCAGTCCGGGAAAGCAGTTCAAATTTATCCACTTCCGCGTCGAAATCATCGATCAATGCCCACACCTCAATGCCTCTGGCGTGAGCCTCCTCCACATACCACTCCTCTGCAAGAGAGGTGAATCCTCCCTCCTCATCGGACAAAGAAAACCATGTGGGCGAGATCACCGTCACTCCCTCTGTCGCAGCCAGATACTCTGCCAGATTCCGGTTAGCTTCCTTTACAAACACCTGATGCCAAGCCAGGCAAATACGCTCATCATAGGAGATATTGGTATACTTCTGCTGCATAAACGTATTTTTAACGGATCGCGCATCTTTCCATACCAGTCCCTTGGCCGGCATATAACCGATAAAACCATCCGCCGTGCGAACCTTGGTCCAGTCCTCAGCCGCACCCAGCACACACACCTCATCGCCGGGATGTACCTCTGTCAGGATCAGAGACTTCCGATCCGCCACATAACGAACCTGAGCCTCCTCTGTCACCTGTGCCGGTTGCTCGGATCGGCTGCCCCGATAAATCAGCAGACGCTCCGGCTCCCTATAGGACAGATATCGCATATCCGTAAACAACGCCACAAACTCCACCGCCACATACAGCCTGCCATCCTGAGTAAAACACACCGGCCATTCGGTCTTTGTGGTCTTACCTTCCATGGTATACTGTCTCTGCTCCGGAGAAACCTCCACCGTCTCCTCCGGCAGAGTATACATCAGAACCCCTTCATCACTGACATAGAATCGATCATTGAGCTTTGCTTTCACAAAATCCACCGTCAGATAGAACTGATCAAATCTGGAGTCCGCATACTCGGAGGCCAGAGAATCATCCAGAAATACAGCAGCCCCTCGGTCGGTGCGATACATCTCATCATAGTCGGCCCACTCCTTTCCGTAGGAAAGCTGACTGATCAGTAACCAGGCGACAATACTGATCAACAGTGCTGCCGTCACGGTAACGCCCACCAAAATATATTTTCTGCTGTTTTCCATTTATCTGATCCTCCTGAGGGGGTATGTATTTTATGGGATAAGTATACCATACATTTCCGCAGTTGGATATATTTTTCCGTGTTCCGTCACAATCTTTTCCTAGGCGTGAAAAGTACAGGCTCTCCCCTTCAGCGACTGACACGGTCAAAACGTATCTCGATCAGTTCTCCGGCCTCATCAATAATGTAGTCTCCCATAAATTTTCCTTCCTCCTTGACCGCACAGATCCGTGCAATGGCGGACACCGGCATCCGCATCCCGCCCAGACTGACCTTCACCCCCTTTCGGTAATACTCGGTCAGCTGAGCTTTCAGTTCGCGATATGCCGCCGATTCCTCCTCGTCGGATCTGTATGAATGCCCTTTCATCCTCATCCCCGGGTCTCCTTTTGTAATAAATTGTACGGTTGAAACCTGTTCACTATATATATCGTTTTGACGAGGCGGATTTTAACGCATTTTGGAAAATTTTAAACTTTTTTCATGAATTACTAAAAAAGATTTGCTTTACATTCAGACTTTATTTGGGTATACTATATTAACCAGTATTATGGCGATATCAGACCCATTGATTCTGATTAAGGATGTGATGATTTGAAAATTGAGAAGATTAACGAAAATCAGATACGCTGTATTTTAAGCAGTACAGATTTATCTGAACGTCAGATTGACTTAAATGAACTGGCCTACGGTTCCGGAAAAGCCAGACAGCTTTTCCACGAGATGATCGAGAAGGCCTGCCATGAGTTCGGCTTTGAGGTGGAGGATGCTCCGCTGATGGTCGAGGCGATCCCGCTGCCCATGAACAGCATTATGCTGCTTATTTCCAAGATTGAGGAACCGGAGGAGCTGGATGGCCGCTACTCCCGGTTTGCACCCTCGGTGGAGGAAGATATATTGACCGACCTGATGTCTCTGCCCATGCAGCTTCTGGAGGGCGCTGCCGATGCAGTCCGCAAACAGCTGGCTCAGGCCGCTCCCGCGTCCGGTACTGCAAAAACCGCTTCCGATGCCGCCTCCCCACAGGAGCCTGCACTCACACCGGCAGATGCACTGCGGATATTCGCTTTCCGCTCCCTGCGTGACCTTGCTCACGCCGCATCTCTGCTGCGGGATACCGACACCCATTGTCTCAGTTCCCTCTACCAGCCGGAAAAGGGTGTCTACCATCTGGTGCTCATGCCTGTAGGCATGCCCGGTGCTCCCTACAGCCGCATTTGCAACGTGCTGGCTGAGTTCGGCGATAAGCTTCCCGGCGGACTTTCCACGGCAGCTTACCACGAGGAACATTACAAAAAGATACTTGAACGCAACGCATTGTCTGCCATCGCCAAGTTATACTGATGACAAAGTCCTGGCTCACCATGAGCCGGGACTTTTTTCGGAAAAGCGAATCCGCATATTGCCATTCATCTTACATCAGCTGTTCAAAACTCTCCACAAACACATCGCAGTTCTGTCTTACGATCTCCACCTCATTCTCCGGCTGGATATCCAACACACCGTATACCTTAAAACCGGCCTTATGGGAATTGATCACCGCAATGGTATTGTCGTCAAAATAATGCACATCGGACATTTCGCAGCCGACACGCTCCGCCACCTTAAAGAAAAGCTCTGTTCCGGATTTGGACAGTCCGTAATCCTCCACTGACCACACCTCATCGAACAGATCATACACTCCGTTTCTCTGCAGGCACACATCGGTGACAATATGGGGGCTGGCCGTGAGCACATAAAGCTGCGCTCCCTCGGCTTTCAGCTTTCTCAGATATTCTCCCACAAAGGGCTTTAATTTGATATTATAGGTATACTCATACACCAACTTTTTCTTCAGACGCTCAACAATCTCCTCCACGGTGCCCTTGACACCCATTTTCTCAATGTAATACTCAGCGGTCTTGGTATAACCCAGGGGGGTCAGTACATTGATAAGCTCCGGCTCGTAGGGAATCCCCTCGTCATCCAGCACACTCAGCGTTCCCTTCGTGTAATAAGGCATAGAATTAACCAATGTTCCATCCAAATCAAAGATATATACCTTCTTCATGTTAATGTATCCCCTCACCTTCGGTGTTTATCGTTTTGCTGCTTCGTCTTACATCTCTTCCAGCACATCCGCCAGCTTGGCAAACTCAGCCAACGTCAACGCCTCCCCCCGCACGGAAGGGGACAATCCTGCCTGCTCAATGGCCGCCGTGATCTGCTCCTTGGTAAAGGACAGATGCTGTGCATTGGAAAGACCGTTCTGCAGAGTCTTCCGGCGCTGATTGAAGGATGCACGGATCAGATCAAACAGTAACTTCTCATTTTTCACCTTAACCGGCGGATCGTCGTGAACCCGAAGCCGGATCACAGCTGAACTCACGTCAGGACGGGGCATAAAGCAGTTTTGAGGAACATTGGCCGCGATGTAGGGCTCCGCATAGAACTGCACCGCCAAAGACAGTGCACCGTAATCCTTGCTGCCGGGGCCGGCCTGCATACGCACAGCCACTTCCTTCTGCACCATAACGGTAATGCTCTCCACCGGAACATGCTGCTCAAACAGCCCCATAATAATGGGGGTGGTAATATAATAAGGAAGATTGGCCACCACCTTGATGGGGCGTCCGCCATTTTCCTCCTGTGCCAGCTTCACCAGATCCACCTTCAGAATATCCTCATTAATGACCCTCACGTTGTCATACTGGGACAGCGTATCCTGCAGGATCGGGATCAGATTGCGGTCGATCTCCACGGCAATGACCTGACGGGCACTTTCACAGAGATACTGGGTCAAGGTGCCGATGCCCGGCCCGATCTCCAGCACCAGATCATCCTTGGTCACACCTGCCGCATCGACGATCTTATTTAACACATGGGTGTCGATCAGGAAATTCTGACCGAATTTTTTCTGAAAATTAAAGCCGTACTTCTGGAGAACGGCGATAGTCTCCTTGGGGTTGCCTAAATATGCCATGGTGGGCTGCTTCCTCTTTTCCTTAATCGTTCTGTTTTCTTGTCTGTCACATCGCGTCATTGAAATGACCAGACTTTATTTTACTATAAAAATGCGTTTTATACAATTCCATTATCCAACTTTCTGCACATAAAATTCCGAAAGCAGATGTTGATGCTGCCGTTGATTTGCTATATACTATATCTATCATAGATATAAGACCATTAAATGGAGCAGGTATAATGAACAGCAGAACAATTGATTCCTTATTAGACAGCCAACGTAATTTCTTCCGGCAAGGCGCCACGCTCCCGATCTCTTTCCGTCTTGATATGCTGAAAAAGCTTTATGCGGCGATAAAAAAACACGAACACGAGATCAGTGACGCCCTGAAATCGGATCTGGGCAAGAGTGACTTTGAAGGCTTCATGTGTGAGATCGGTCTGGTGCTGTCGGAGATCAGCTATATGATCCGCCACACCCGCCGTTTTGCCCGAAAAAAAACCGTTTACACCCCGCTGGCTCAGTTTTCCTCCCGCAGTTATCAAAAACCTTCCCCCTACGGAAATGTACTGATCATGAGCCCCTGGAACTATCCCTTCCTGCTGACCATTGATCCCTTAGCGGATGCCATTGCCGCCGGCAATACGGTTATCCTGAAGCCCAGCGCCTATTCGCCCGCCACCGGAGCCGTCATCGAAAAAATCATTGCCGAATGCTTCCCGCCCGAATATGTGGCGGTGGTAACCGGCGGCCGTGAGGAAAATGCGGCTCTCCTGGAAAAGAAATTTGATTTTGTCTTTTTCACCGGCAGCCAGAGCGTGGGAAAAGAGGTTCTTCGCCACACCGCCGAGACACTGACCCCCGCAGTTCTTGAGTTGGGCGGAAAGAGTCCCTGTATCGTGGACAGCTCCGCTAAGATCAAATTGGCCGCCAAACGGATCGTTTTCGGTAAGTTTGTCAACTGCGGCCAGACCTGCGTGGCTCCGGACTATATCCTCTGCCAACGGTCCGTAAAAGATTCCCTGATAAAAGAGCTCTGTTGTCAGATCAAAAAGCAGTACGGCGAACACCCCCTCACCAATCCCGATTACGGAAAAATCATCAACGAAAAACATTTTGACCGCATCAGCGGACTGATCGACCCCGCCAAAACGATCATCGGCGGAGAGACGGACCGAAGTTCGCTGCAGATCGCACCCACCGTCATGAGCAATGTGACCCATGAGGATGCCATCATGCAGGAGGAGATTTTCGGACCGGTTCTGCCCATCCTGACTTTCAATGACTTCGATGAGATCTACCCAGCACTGTCCAAGCAGCCCAAGCCGTTGGCCCTCTATCTGTTCTCTGAAGACAGAGACCGCATCCGTGAAGTCACCTCCCGCTGTTCCTACGGCGGAGGCTGCATCAATGACACCATCATCCATCTGGCCACCAGTGAGATGGGCTTCGGCGGTGTAGGCGAGAGCGGTATGGGCTCCTATCACGGAAAAGCCGGATTTGATGCATTCTCCCACACCAAGAGTATTGTAAACAAACACACATGGATCGATCTGCCCATGCGTTATCAGCCCTACCATCGCAGGTTCTACGGAAAACTGCTTCGCCTGTTCCTACGGTAATCACCAGAAATCAATTCTCAAAAAGGGAGAGCACCTTTTACGGTTACTCTCCCTTTCCTCATCTCTAAACGTCATCATCATTGCAGAGGCATCTTTACTTTGATCACTTTTCGGTCATAGGTCATCAATCCGTTGACCTCTTCCTCAATATCGGAGACCTGAGTGTATACCGCACCGGCCAGCCCCTGCTCTACCAGCGGCATAATCTCCTCATCCATCAGGCGGCGGTACCCTGCATCCAGAGCATCCTTGTCGGTATAATTGCGATAGCCGAACACCCCTTCTGAATAAGAATGCCCGGGAACACACCATGCGTAACCGCCGTACTCGGACACCACGAAGGCACGTCCGTACTTATCCTTCTCCACCTTCTGCCTGCGGAAATAATTGTGGATACTACGCATATCGCCGCCCTTCTGATCAAACCAGCCACTGGCCTGATCGATCAGTCGGGTCTGATCCAGAGACTTCACCAGTTCTACCCCCGCATCGGCATCAAACTGACCCCAACCTTCATTGAATACCACCCACGCAGCAACACTGGGGCAGTTGTACAGCTGGCGGATAGTCATCTCACACTCATCCCGCCATTCCTGTCTGCCTTCCTCGTCCCGTCGTGAGAAAAATCCGTAATGGCTGTCCTTGATCCGGATACCCGGCAATATGGTAGGCAGATAACACACACCTGCCATGTGATAATCGGTGCCGCCGTTTAGCATATCCTGCCAAACGATCATTCCCAGACGATCACAATGATAGTACCAGCGCATGGGCTCCAGCTTACAGTGCTTGCGAAGCATGTTAAAGCCCAGTTTTTTGATGGTCTCGATATCGTAAATAAACGCTTCATCGGATGGTGCCGTCATCAGACCGTCCGGCCAGTATCCCTGATCCAAAACACCGTTCATAAAATACGGCTCGTGGTTGAGGCAGAGTCTGGGAATGCCCTTCCCGTCCACTTCTCTTGTAAAGCATCTCATGGCGAAATAACTGTCTGCCTTGTCTTCTCCGACCGTCACGGTCAGGTCGTAGAGGAAGGGGGTCTCCGGCGTCCAGCTGATCATATCCCGAATCGGGATGAGGAAACGGTTTTCGGTAAATTCCCCGGCGAAAATACATTTATCTCCGGCAAAAATTTCTACGTTTATCTTCTCAGACTGTATTTTATCCCCGGCTGCCTCTCCTCCGCCAAGACAGTCTCCGAAACGGCTCATCTCCACAGAGATATCCACCGCCTTCTCATCGTAGCGGGGAGTTATCCACAGATTGCGGATATAGGTCTGTGGAACACGCTCCATCCACACGGTCTGCCAGATACCACTCTGGGCAGTGTAAAAAATACCACCGTTTTTCAGTTTTTGCTTACCGCGGCTGTGCCAGGAGGTGTCGCTGACATCCCGCACCTTCACCGTCAATGTATTCTCACCGATCTTCAGCGCATCGGTAATATCGAAGGAAAACCCATAAAAGCCGCCGTTGTGACTTCCGATTTCTCTTCCATTCACAAACACCGTACAGCTCTGATCCACGGCGCCAAAATGCAGGATGGTGCGGTCATTCTCCGATCCACCCTCTGCTTCCCCGGAAATCACTATCTTTCGCTCATACCACAGCGCCTCATCCGGCTGCAGCTGACGATTCACGCCGGACAGCACACTCTCCGGTGAAAAGGGCACTAAAATCTTTCCGTCCCATGCCTTCGGCCATTCTGCCTCCGCCCCGGTGATCCCGTAGTCCCAATATCCATTTAAAATCGTATAATTCTCCCGGCGCAGCTGAGGCCTGGGATACTCCTCCAACACATGGGCCGGGTCCAGCTTTTCTCCCCAAACGGTATATAGCTGATGAGACTGCTTGCTGGCCTTTTCCACACCGGCCGCGCCTAACATATTCTTGATATTCATACGGCAACTCCTTGCGTCTATCTTTTTCTATTGTTTTCTACAATTACGGTTATCATAAAAATGAACCGTCTCAACCTTTCTTCTCCGGCAGCTGCACTAAAATAATGCCTGCAAATACCACCGCACAGCCCAACATTTCCTTTCCGCTGAGGCGCTGGTTAAGCAGCAGCCATCCGCCCAGCACCGCAAACACCGACTCTAAACTCATAATCAGAGAGGCCACCACCGGCTCCGTCCGCTTCTGCCCCACGATCTGCAGGGTGTAGGCCACCCCGCTGCTCATCACCCCGGCGTACAGGATCGGCACCGCCGCCGCGCGGATATTGACCCAAGCAGGCTCCTCAAACAAAAACATGCCGATACCGCTGACCAGCGCACAGGTAAAAAACTGGATGCAGGACATGGCTACACAGTCTGCCTTTGGCGAAAAATGGTCAATTACCAGAATGTGCCCGGTAAACGCAATGGCGCAGCCAAACACATACAGATCCCCCGGATTGACCGTAAAGGACTCATTCATACACAGCAGATACATCCCCAATGCCGCCAGTGCAACACTGATCCAAACCCGTCCGGAAACCTTCCTTTTCCAAAAGATGCCCGCCAGCGGGACCATAACAATATATAATGTGGTGATAAAACCTGCCTTACCCACTGTGGTATAGCAAATACCGATCTGCTGCAGGGCACTGGCCACCGCAAGGATCACTCCGCAGCAAATACCGCCGATGATCGTAGCGCCGTGGTCAATACGCTCCGCCCCGCCTTCTGCTGCCGGCAGTCGTCGTGCTCTCAGCCTCTGCCACAAAATCACCGGAAGCAGCGTCAATCCGCCCAGTATGGATCTGCTGCAATTCATGGTAAAGGGTTCCACATGATCCATTCCCGTGCTCTGAGCCACAAAGGCCATGCCCCAGATAAACGCCGTCAGCAGCAGGATTCCGCTGCCCATCAGCGATGTACTTCTTTTTTGTACCTCTTTACCGGTTTTTCCTTCCGAACAACTTGATCCGTCGATCTTTGCTCTGTTGTTATTCTTGCTGTCGTTATTCATGCTGTCGTCCTTCCCCGGATACGTCCCTGATTTCGTCCTTCCGTCTTTCCCTATCTTATCAATCCTGTCACTGAAATACAAGTATCTTTTTGCTGACTTTGTGAACCTTTTCCCTTGAATTCCCATCTCTGCAATGTTATAATATAAGATGAGGTGTCTTGACACCCCCTATTTCATCGAAGGAGGCCATTGTCATGGCAGACAGAAATCTTACCCTGATGACTGATCTCTATCAGTTGACCATGATGCAGGGTTATTTCAAAGAAAATAAGAATAATCGTGTTATTTTCGATATGTTTTTCCGCACCAATCCCTGTAACGGCGGCTACGCAGTAAATGCCGGTCTGGAGCAGGTCATTGATTACATTAAGAATCTGCGTTTTTCCGCCGAGGATATCGACTATCTCCGCAGTACGCACCTGTTTGAGGAGGATTTTCTGGCTTATTTGAGCGGTTTTAAATTCACCGGTGACATTTATGCCATCCCCGAGGGTACCGTTGTCTTCCCTCAGGAACCGTTGGTAAAGGTCATCGCTCCCGCCATCGAGGCACAGCTCATCGAGACCACGATCCTCAATATTATCAATCATCAGTGCCTGATCGCCACCAAGGCAGCCCGCGTGGTATATGCCGCCAAAGGTGACGGTATTATGGAGTTCGGACTCCGCCGTGCCCAGGGCCCTGATGCAGGTATCTACGGTGCCCGGGCAGCCATGATCGCCGGATGCATCGGCACCTCCAACGTG
>JAFOFP010000110.1 GCA_017387285.1 Lachnospiraceae bacterium | reverse complement strand
GCTGTCATCTCTCCTGTAGGCATGTTGGCATATAAGGAAGAAAAGCTGGTGATCAATAACGAGCAGATCGGTGAGCTGACCCAGAAGCTCTACGATTATTTGACCGGCATCCAGTGGGGTCGAATCGAGGATGAATTTGGTTGGGTAAGAAAGGTAAGGTAAAAGGTCGTATCTATGAAAAAATTAACCAAAGCACAATACCGGGAAATCTTCAAACAGCCGGAGAGTTCTGCTCCCGCGCTGGCAAAAACGTTGGACAAGTTTTTAAAATTCACTTTTTACGGTCTCATCGGAGTCAGTCTGTTTTTGATTTCCTTTGCCCTCATCTCCCTTGTCACCGGCGAATTTTCCGTTCAGCAGACCCTAAATCTGGGACTGTTAAATCTTCATGTGGTCGAGAGTGTTATTCCCCCCAGTGACGTGTTTATGATCTGTATGATCCTCAACTACTCCAGTTCTCTCCTGTGGGTAGCTCCCGCCTGTTTCGGTATCTTCACGGTGCGCAGCAAGATTCTCTATCCGATCCAAAAGGGAAAAACCCTGCCTCCCTTCAGCAAGGATCTGAAAAAACTGGGCAATCTGTTTTTGATCTTTGGCGGCTTGAGCAGCCTGTCCAAATATCTTCTTGAATCGATCACCCTCACCGCTTTCAGTGTGGAGGAATTGCTGATTGGTGGAAAAATCACAGAGATCACCTACAATGTTACACTGGATCTCACTTTCCTCATCATCTTTCTGGCGTTTTACTTCCTCTCCTTTGTTTTCCGTTACATAGAGAACACCCAGCGTCAGACAGCAGAAGCAGCAGCGCCGGTAGAGGAAGAAAAGTAATTTCACCGTTCAATACAAATGTGGTTCACATTCTAAAAAAGAGAAGAGATGCAAGCCGGATCGACCGGTGGCATCTCTTCTCTTTTTCGTTATGTTCAAATTGTTTAATCGCGGATTGCCGCCATATTATGCATTCTTCAGGAATGCGGTATAACCCTTCATCGCCTCGTAAACGTCAGCCTTGCTCACTACCTCCCAAGGAGCGTGCATGGAAAGCACGGGAACACCACTGTCGATGACCTGCATATTGTACTCTGCCATATATCTTGCGATGGTTCCGCCGCCGCCCTCATCTACGCGGCCCAGCTCTGCGGTCTGCCATGTCACTTCATTCTCATCCATGATCCGGCGGATCTTTGCAATGAACTCAGGGTTAGCATCGTTGGAGCCACCCTTTCCTCTGGAACCGGTGAACTTGTTGAAGGTCAGTCCCTTAGCAAAGAATGCGCTGTTCTTCATCTCGTTAACGCCGGGGTACAGAGGATCAACTGCTGCACTAACGTCGGAGGAGAACATCTCGGAGTTAGCCAGTGCGCGGCGCAGCTTCAGCTCAGAATACTGACCCATGGCATTCATCACCTCTGCCACCTCGTTCTCAAAATACTTGGACTGGGAACCGGTAGCACCGGCGGAACCGATCTCCTCTTTGTCCACCAACATACATACGCAGGTACGGTCACAGCTGTCCAGATTCAACATCGCTGTAAAGGAGGTGTAACCACAAACGCGGTCATCGTGTCCATAACCGATCAGCATGCTGCGATCCAGACCCATATCTTTACAAGGACCTGCAGGAACCACCTCGATCTCTGCGGACAGGAAATCGTCCTCCTCGATATCGTAGGTTTCCTTCAGCAGTGCCAGAATATTTGCCTTAGTCTTCGCCTTGGCCGCTGCCTCTCTGGCCGCCTTCTCCTCATCAGTCTCGTCGTCCTTCGCCTCAGCAGGCTCAACGGGCATACTGCCCACCAGTACGTTGAGATCCTCGCCCTCAATGACCTCCCCTGCCTTCTTGCTCATCTGCTTCGCGCCTAGATGAGGAAGCAGATCAGTAATGCAAACCACGGGATCATCATCCTTCTCTCCGATGACCACGTCCACCTTGGTGCCGTCCTTCTTGATCACTACACCGTGAAGAGCCAGAGGCATAGCAACCCACTGATATTTCTTGATACCACCGTAATAGTGGGTATCCATAAGTACAAACTCCATATCCTCATACAGAGGGTTCTGCTTCAGATCCAGTCTTGGGGAGTCAACATGTGCACCCAAAATCTTCATACCCTTCTCCAAAGGCTCAGATCCGATCAGGAACATAGACAGGGTCTTCTCCATATTTACACTGTAAACCTTATCGCCAGCCTTCAGGGTCTCACCTGCTGCCACAATATCCTTGAGATTGCGGTAACCGCAAGCCTCGATCATCTTTACCGCCTCAGCAACACTCTCACGCTCGGTCTTGGATGCGGACAGATACTGACGGTATCCCTCACAATAATTCATACAGGCTTTCTTCTCAGCCTCATCGTATTTCAGCCATGCATTTTTTCTTTCCATGATGCATTCCTCCGTAGTATAAAGTACTGATATATATGGTATCATCTTTCCAAGAGTAAGTCAATGTTATCAAAAATAAAAGTGAGGCAAGTCACATTCTATCCTCACTGCACGTCCCACACTCCAACGCACTTGACAAAATTATATAATCATGTTACCATGAAATACAGAAGGGTACTGCCGATAGACGGTCAGTCCCTATTGGTTTGACTTACAAAGAAGTGACCAACTGGGTGGGCGGTCACTTCTTTGCTTTATCTACATATGCAATCAACAATGTCACGACAATTCCAAGAATCATCAACACGATAGATAACATTTCGAAATCGCTCATCAGTGTCCCTCCTTTCCCGTGTCGTTTGTCCAAACTCACCGTTTAGAAAACTCCATCATGTAATCAGAGGGTATCGTTCCCTCTGTCGAGGAACCGACCGCCTACCGTTTATGGCAATACCCACAATGATTATATACTATCTTTTTTCACTTGACCAGAAACCAACCGTGTGGATACCTTAACAAAAAGATAGGAATGTATGCCAAAAATCTGTTAACATACATTCCTTTTTTCTTTTTAAAATCTCAACCCCAACGCTCTCGTATCCACATCCGTCATATACAGCAGTCTCGACAATGTAATCTTATGGCGCATAAAGGTATGGAAATCCAATCCATCCCATGCCAGATCTTCCTCAATATCGATCTGGGGACAATGGGTGGCTGCCCCGGCCCTCTCCATGATATCCAGAAGTTCCTCGTAGGAAGGCAGTTCTTCTTTGACGATCTTACAAATCTCCGGCCATGCAGCCTTCAGGCTTTCCGGTGTCACGTTCTCCGTGGCGGAAGGAATATTCATCTCCTTAACATAATCCACGAAGGCTTCTCCATAACCGCGATATACTGCATCCCAATCAACCGTATCCTCACAGAAACCGATCTCGGGAAGCTCCGCCAGTTTGTGATACAGGTCAACCAGCATCATGGTGGCTACACCAACCTTTTTACCGTGGTAATCGGCGTGCTTACCAACAGAAAGCTTGCGCATTCCCCAGAAATGGGAAATCATGTGCTCCGCACCGGACGCCGGGCGGGAAACATCGGCCAGCTTCATAGCCAATCCGGTGAGCACCAGTGTCTCCATAATAAATCCGGCGGTCTCCTCATCACTCTCGGTCACCCGATCGGCCATGGAAATCAGCCGTCTCAGGGCTGTCCTCACCAATTCTGCAATCTGTTCACAGTAATACTCACCCACCAACACATGGGCCACACGCCAATCCACAAGTGCAGTGAGCTTACCGATAATATCGCCAAAACCGGAGGATTTCAACTCAGCGGGGGATGCTGCCAAAATCGCTGTATCACCGATCAAAATGCTGGGCTGACGAGCCGGCAACGTTGATTTGATCCCATTCTCGATGATCGGTGATGTGCCGGAAGCAAAACCATCCATGGACGGTGCCGTGGCAAAAATAGCAAACTCCTTGTCACAGGTCAGCGCTGCCTTTCGACAGACATCATTGATACTGCCCGTCCCAATGGACAAAATACCGTCCACTCCTCGACATGCCTCCTCTATTTCATGGACAAACTCCATCAGCGGCTCATTGAAATTATCATAAAGCTTCAGTTCAAAGGATATTCCTCCCTGCCGAAGAACATCCAGAATCCCCTCCGATGCACCCAGACTGTTTTTATCTGCCACTACCAGAATATTCACAGGAAAACCATTCTCCCTCAATATCTCCGCCGTCTTTTCCTTCAGACCGTGACCGATTTCCACCGCTTTGATGTCCACCGTATGCTCACGGCCGCAGGGACAATTTTTCAGGCTTTCCAGCAATCCGTTGATATCCATTTCTATTCCTCCACCGTATGTTTAAATCATGTTATGTTCTCATTATGCATGAGCTTCCTCGTTAAAGTCAAGTCAAATTTTCATTGATACGCGTTTTCCCTGCCTCAACTTACATCATTGCAGCCAATATCACACTGGTCCAGACTCCCACCAGAGTGGCCAACAGCGCTCCCGGCAAAATGTACCGGCTTTTCCGTATGCCCACTGCGCCCAGATACACACTCATCACATAGAACAGACTCTCGGTGGAACTAAGCCCCAAGGAAACCACCCGTCCGATATAAGAATCAGGACCATATTCTTCAAAAAGATCCAATGCCAAACCGGTGGCTGCCGAATTGGAAAACAGCCGAATCAACAGCGGAGGAATCGCCGCTGAGGGCAATACCCCTTCCGGAATCAATTTCACCAGAAGATCTGCCATCGCATCCAAAAAACCCGATGACCGAAGCACACTGACAGCCACCATCAACCCCACCAGCGTGGGAAGAATATCCGCAGTAATCTGTTTCCCCTCTTTCGCTCCCACCAAAAAATCCGAGAAAACCGAGCGTCGCTTCAGCACCGCAAGGACCACCATATAAAAAACAAACAAAGGAACCAACAGATCCGAGATGTATTGAAGAATTAACATGAATACCTCCCCCTTGCCGCCAATTTGCAGAATACCACTCCCACCAGTGTGCTGCACAAGGTTGCCACCAAAACCGGCCCGGTGATAGCCGCCGGGTCAACAGAACCGTATTGACTGCGATAGGCGATCATATTGATGGGTAGCAGCTGTATAGAGGCTATATTAAGAATAAGAAATGTACAGATTTCATGGCTGGCAATGGTTTTATCTCCGCCGCCCAGTTGCTGCAGCTCCTTCATCGCCTTCAAGGCTGCAGGCGTCGCTGCATTCCCCAGCCCCAGCAGATCTGCTGCAAAGCTCAGGGAAATCGCCTCCGTAGCCGGATGATCCTCCGGAATGTGCGGAAACAGCCAACGAATTACCGGCCTCAGCAGGCGATTAATCTGTTTCAGCAGGCCTGCCTGCTTTCCCACTTCCAGCAATCCTGTCCAGACACACATGATCCCCAGCATGGTCAGAGATAGCTCCACTGCCGCCCTTCCCCCGTCCAAAATAGCTCTGGTAAGTTCTTCCGCCTTCCCCTGCATAAGCCCCCAGACAACACCCACCACCAACATGGCCGCCCAAAGATAATCCAACATCGCTATCCTCCTTCCGGCATCTGCAACAAAAAAACCGCCAGTGAGGCTCTCCACCACACTGACGGCATTTTACCTTCCCTATATTTTATTGTTCATTCCTGCCAAATATACCGCTCCACAGTACCTGCATTTCAAAGGCGGTCTCCCATCACTCCGGTCTTCCCGGTCTGCAGGAGCATCCGATACCCAAGCCCCCATGTCCAACATGCGCACACAGGCCAAGAGTCAGATCATCACAGAGAACCTCCATACCGGGGAATGCCTCCTCAATCTCCTTCACCCATCCGGCTGTGGTCTCGGGATCTATAACACAGGCAGCGGCACCAGCTTTTATAAATCAAAAGACTGGGAAAGGATCCGGGCAAGCGTCCTGATCCGTGACAAGTATAT
>JAFOFP010000109.1 GCA_017387285.1 Lachnospiraceae bacterium | reverse complement strand
TGAAGCGTCAGTATTGGGATACAGACGATGTGATCATTCTGGTGGGGCATGCGGCGATCTTTCGTATGGCTATCTTTCATCTGCTGGATCTGGGAAATGTATATTATAAACGGTTTGATCCGGCCAATGCAGCCATAACATCTTTTAAGATTACCAAGGAAAATGGGATTCAGATGGTCTGCTTTAATGATACGGGGCATTTGGAGGGGATGGAAACGGGCGTGAACCGTGCGTAAAATAAGAGATTGAGTCGAAGGATGGATTGTATGAAAAAAAGTACAAAAAATCCTTCGATTTTCTTTGAAATACAAGAAAAAAACACTTGATTTTTTGTGGGAAATTTGGTAAAGTATCTCTTGCTGTGGCATTGATAGCTGTGAAGCGTGAGGTTGCTGTCTGAAACAAGGCAGGTTTTCCGTGGAGCGAATGTCAAGTTAGAAAACTGGCGACAAGTCACTGTACCGAAACTTAACCATCTACCAGTATGCGTAGAGATGACGTGTGGATATATAAGGATACACACGGGCAAGTTGTACAGTCACCGCTTGTCGTACTTACATTAAAAAGTGCGAAAAGGAGGCGACTTTTTTTATGGCAAGTCAAGTAATGAGAATCACCCTGAAGGCTTATGATCATCAGCTTGTTGATCAGTCCGCTGCAAAAATCATCGAGACCGTAAAGAAGACAGGTTCACAGGTGAGCGGACCCGTGCCGCTGCCCACCAAGAAGGAAGTAGTTACCATCTTGAGAGCAGTTCACAAGTACAAGGATTCCAGAGAGCAGTTCGAGCAGAGAACTCACAAGAGACTGATCGATATCACCGCTCCCACTCAGAAGACAGTTGATGCACTGTCCAGACTGGAAATGCCTGCCGGTGTCTACATCGACATCAAGATGAAGACCAAGTAATTCAGAGATTCACCAAAATCCGGCCGGCGGTCGTAAAGATCAGCAAACGAACATCGGACGGTTTTCATAAACAAAAGTTTGTGAAACATTTTTAACACATGCAGCAGAATACTCCCCGGTATTCTAGGATGATTGCAGAGCAATCCGCTGTAGATTAACAGGAGGTAAACATGAAGAAAGGTATTTTAGCAATCAAGGTTGGAATGACTCAGATCTTCAATGAGAATGGTGAGCTCGTTCCCGTAACCGTATTGCAGGCTGGCCCTTGCGCTGTTACTCAGGTTAAGACCGTTGACAACGATGGCTACGATGCAGTACAGGTTGGTTTTGTTGACAAGCGCAACAAGCTGGTTAGCAAGCCTCAGAAAGGTCATTTTGAGAAGGCTGGCGTATCCTACAAGAGATACGTACGCGAGTTCCGTTTTGAGAACGCAGCTGAGTATAAGCTCGCTGACGAGATCAAGGCTGACATCTTTGCAGAGGGTGACAGAGTAGATGTTACCGCGATCAGCAAGGGTAAGGGCTTCCAGGGTGCAATCAAGCGTCACGGACAGAGCCGCGGACCTATGGCTCACGGTTCCAAGTATCATCGTCACGCTGGTTCCAACGGATCTTGTTCCGATCCCAGCCGTGTATTTAAGGGAAAGAGAATGCCCGGACACATGGGTAGTGTTCAGGTGACCGTTCAGAACCTTGATGTTGTTCGCGTAGATGTTGAAAACAACGTAATTCTGGTTAAGGGCGCAGTTCCCGGACCCAAGAAGTCTTTAGTAACGCTGAAGGAAACTGTGAAAGCTTCTAAGTAAGGCTTTCGGAAAGGAGGAATACGCAGATGGCAAACGTATCTGTTTACAATATGGAAGGACAGGCAGTTGGAACCATGGAGCTGAATGATGCAGTGTTCGGTGTAGAAGTTAACGAGCACCTGGTGCACATGGCAGTGGTACAGCAGCTGGCAAACAATCGTCAGGGCACTCAGAGCGCTAAGACCCGTGCAGAGGTTAGCGGCGGCGGAAAGAAGCCCTGGAGACAGAAAGGAACCGGTCATGCAAGACAGGGTTCAACCCGTGCTCCTCAGTGGACCGGCGGCGGAATGGTATTCGCAGTAAAGCCTCGCGATTATTCATTTAAGTTAAACAAGAAGGAGAAGAGAGCAGCTCTGAAGTCCGCTCTTACCTCCAGAGTAGAGGCTGGTCAGTTCATTGTAGTTGACGAGCTGAAGTTCGAAGAGATCAAGACCAAGAAGATGGTAACTGTACTGAACAACCTGCAGGCTCCCAAGGCTCTGGTCGTTCTGGACAGCATGGATGAGAAGGTAATCAAGTCCGCAGCTAACCTGCAGGATGTTAAGACCGCTCAGGTAAACACCATCAACGTATACGACGTACTGAAGTACGGCAAGGTTGTAGCTACCAAGGCTGCAGTTGAGAAAATCGAGGAGGTATATGCATAATGGCTGACATTAAATATTATGACGTAATCCTCAGACCGGTAATCACCGAGAAGTCTATGAATCAGATGGGCGACAAGAAGTACACCTTCTATGTTCACACTGATGCAAACAAGGCTATGATCAAAGAGGCAGTTGAGAAGATGTTCTCCGGCGTTAAGGTTGCTTCCGTAAACACCATCAACAACGATGGCAAGAAGAAGACCAGAGGCCGTATCGTTGGTAAGACGGTAAAGACCAAGAAGGCTATCGTACAGCTGACCGCAGACAGCGCAGACATCGAGATCTTCGCAGGTCTGTAATTGATCGCAGAGCGATCTGAAAGAGGGAAACCTCAAACTATGTGACGAACCTTATGTCACGATAATTGAAAGGAGTAAATGTCATGGGAATTAAGACATATCGCCCTTATACACCCTCCAGAAGAAACATGACCGGTTCCGATTTCTCCGAGATCACCAAGAGCTTCCCCGAGAAATCCCTGGTAGTTTCCCTGAAGAAGACTGCTGGACGTAACAATCAGGGCAAGATCACTGTGAGACATCACGGTGGCGGCAGCAGAAGAAAATACAGAATTATTGATTTCAAGCGTAACAAGGATGGAATCCCCGCAACCGTAATCGGTATCGAGTACGATCCTAACCGCAGCGCAAACATCGCACTGATCTGCTATGCAGACGGCGAGAAGGCATATATCCTGGCTCCCGAAGGTCTGACCGACGGTATGAAGGTTATGAACGGCGAGACCGCAGAGGCAAGAATCGGTAACTGCCTGCCCCTGCAGAACATTCCTGTTGGTACCAACGTACACAACATCGAGCTTCACCCCGGAAAGGGTGGTCAGCTGGTTCGTGCGGCTGGTAACAGCGCTCAGCTGATGGCTAAGGAAGGCAAGTATGCAACCCTTCGTCTCCCCTCCGGTGAGATGAGAATGGTTCCCATCATCTGCCGTGCAACCATCGGTGTTGTAGGAAACGGCGACCACGCACTGATCAACATCGGTAAGGCTGGTCGTAAGCGTAACATGGGTATCAGACCTACCGTTCGTGGTTCCGTAATGAACCCCAACGACCATCCTCATGGTGGTGGTGAAGGTAGAACCAGCATCGGTCGTCCCGGTCCCTGCACCCCTTGGGGCAAACCTGCTTTGGGCTTGAAGACCAGAAAGAAGAACAACAAGTCCAACAAGATGATCGTAAGAAGAAGAGATGGCAGAAGCATCAAGTAATCAAGCTGTCCGCCTAAAACCATTAACCGTATATTTTAAGGAGGTAATCCAATGGCTCGTTCACTGAAAAAAGGACCATTCGCAGATGACCATCTGTTGAAGAAGATCGATGCGCTGAACGCATCCGGTGAGAAGCAGGTTGTTAAGACCTGGTCTCGTCGTTCCACTATCTTCCCCCAGATGGTTGGACATACAATCGCAGTTCACGACGGCAAGAGACACGTTCCGGTATATGTTACCGAGGATATGGTAGGTCATAAGCTGGGTGAATTCGTTGCTACCAGATCCTACAGAGGACATGGAAAAGACGAGAAGAAGTCAAGACGCTAAGAGTTAGTGAAAGGAGGTTTTATCCATGGCAAAAGGACATCGTTCCCAAATCAAGAGAGAGAGAAATGCTCAGAAGGATACTCGCCCCTCAGCTAAGCTGTCTTACGCAAGAGTATCTGTTCAGAAGGCATGTTTCGTATTAGATGCCATCAGAGGCAAAGATGTGCAGACCGCACTTGGTATTGTTACCTACAATCCCAGATATGCGTCCAGCCTGATCAAGAAGTTGCTTGAGTCTGCTGTTGCAAACGCAGAGAACAACAACGGTATGAAGGTTGAGAACCTTTACGTTGAGGAGTGCTACGCAAATAAGGGGCCTACAATGAAGAGAATCAAACCCAGAGCACAGGGAAGAGCTTATCGCATCGAGAAGCGCATGAGCCACATCACCGTTGTGCTGAATGAAAGATAAGGAGGGCCAACATGGGACAGAAAGTTAATCCTCATGGTTTAAGAGTCGGCGTAATCAAGGACTGGGATTCCAAGTGGTATGCAGAGGCTGATTTCGCTGATAACCTGGTTGAGGACAATCAGATCAGAAAGTTTCTGAAGAAGAAATTATATAGCGCAGGCATTGCAAAGATCGAGATCGAGCGTGCATCTGACCGCGTGAAGGTGATCATTCACACCGCAAAGCCCGGTATCGTAATCGGTAAGGGCGGCGCTGAGATCGAGAAGCTTAAGGCTGAGGTTCAGAAGCTGACCACCAAGAAGCTTTTCATCGACATCAAGGAAGTTAAGAGACCTGACAGAGAGGCACAGCTGGTTGCTGAGAACATCGCTGCTCAGCTGGAGGGCCGTGTATCCTTCAGACGTGCAATGAAGTCCACCATGTCCAGAACCATGAAGTCCGGCGCTAAGGGAGTTAAGGCTATGTGTTCCGGTCGTCTGGGCGGCGCTGATATTGCTCGTTCCGAGTTCTATGTAGAGGGTACCGTTCCGCTGCAGACTCTGCGTGCTGATATTGACTATGGTTTCGCTGAGGCAAACACCACCTACGGCAAGGTTGGCGTAAAGGTATGGGTTTACAAGGGCGAAGTTCTTCCGGTTAAGAAGGAAGGAGGAAATCGATAATGTTAATGCCTAAGAGAGTTAAACGTCGTAAGCAGTTCCGTGGCTCCATGGCTGGTAAGGCTATGAGAGGTAACACCATCTCTAATGGTGAGTACGGTTTGGTAGCAGTTGAGCCTGCATGGATCAAGTCCAATCAGATCGAGGCTGCCCGTATTGCTATGACCCGTTATATTAAGCGTGGTGGTAAGGTTTGGATCAAGATTTTCCCCGACAAGCCTGTAACCGCAAAGCCTGCTGAGACCCGTATGGGTTCCGGAAAGGGTACCCTGGAATACTGGGTAGCTGTTGTTAAGCCGGGCCGCGTAATGTTTGAGATCGCAGGTGTACCTGAGGAAACTGCTAGAGAGGCACTTCGTCTTGCTATGCACAAGCTTCCTGTAAAATGTAAGATCGTCTCCAAGGCGGATTTAGAAGGCGGTGATAACAGTGAAAACTAATAAGTATGTAAAAGATTTGCAGGCAAAGACAACTGCTGAGCTGAACACTGAGCTGGTAGCAGCAAAGAAGGAACTGTTCAACCTGAGATTCCAGAATGCCACCAATCAGCTGGATAACACTGGACGTATCAAGGAAGTTCGCAAGAACATCGCAAGAATTCAGACTGTTATCGCACAGAAGGTTGCTGAATAACGAAAGGAGTTAGTACCGTGGAAAGAAATTTGAGAAAAACCCGTACAGGTAAAGTTGTCAGCGACAAAATGGATAAGACTATTGTGGTTGCTGTCGTAGACCATGTAAAGCATCCTTTGTACGGCAAGATCGTGAAGAGAACCTACAAGCTGAAGGCACACGACGAGAACAATCAGTGTGGTATCGGCGATACCGTTAAGGTAATGGAGACCAGACCGCTGTCCAAGGATAAGAGATGGAGACTGGTTGAGATCATCGAGAAGGCAAAATAATTTGCTGCTTTATTTCAACCGAAAGGAGAATAATCATGATTCAGCAGGAAACTAGACTGAAGGTTGCTGACAATACCGGTGCGAAAGAGCTTCTTTGCATCCGCGTAATGGGCGGTTCAACCAGAAGATATGCCAACATTGGCGATATCATCATCGCTTCTGTCAAAGATGCAACACCCGGCGGCGTTGTTAAGAAGGGCGATGTAGTTAAGGCTGTTGTAGTTCGTACCGTTAAGGGCGCACGTCGTAAGGATGGTTCTTACATCAAGTTCGACGAGAACGCAGCTGTTATTATCAAAGAAGACAAGACTCCCAGAGGAACCCGTATTTTCGGACCCGTAGCAAGAGAGCTGAGAGAGAAGCAGTTCATGAAGATCGTTTCTCTGGCTCCCGAAGTATTATAGGAGGAGCTAAGACATGATGAAGATTAAGAAAGGCGACACCGTTAAGGTTATCGCAGGCAAGGATAAGGACAAAGAGGGCAAGGTAATCATGGTTGACCAGAAGAACGGCCGCGTTGTCGTTGAGGGTATCAACATGGTATCCAAGCATACCAAGCCCAATGCCGCTAACCAGAACGGCGGTATCGTAAACAAGGAAGCAGCGATCGATGTTTCCAACGTAATGTATGTCCACAAGGGCAAGGCAACCAGAATCGGCTTCACCGAGAAGGATGGCAAGAAGGTTCGTGTTGCTAAGTCCACCGGTGAGATCATCGACTGATGTGAGAAAGGAGGAACGTTATGAGCAGATATAGAGAGTTATATGAAAACGAGATCGTAGCAGCTATGACTAAGAAGTTTGGCTACAAGAACGTTATGGAAGTTCCGAAGCTTGCAAAGGTTGTTGTCAACATGGGTGTAGGTGAGGCAAAGGAAAACGCAAAGCTTCTGGATGCAGCTATCAAGGATATGGAGACCATTACCGGTCAGAAGGTTGTAGCTACCAAGGCTAAGAAGTCTGTTGCTAACTTCAAGATCCGTGAAGGTATGGCAATCGGCTGCAAGACTACCCTGAGAGGCGAGAAGATGTATGAGTTCGTTGACCGTCTGGTTAACCTGGCTCTTCCTCGTGTACGTGACTTCCGCGGCGTAAGTGCAGATGCATTCGACGGCAGAGGAAATTACGCTCTGGGTATCAAAGAGCAGTTGATCTTCCCCGAAATTGAGTATGATAAGGTTGACAAGGTAAGAGGTATGGATATCATCTTCGTTACCACTGCTAACACCGATGAGGAAGCTCGTGAGCTGTTAAGACTGATGGGCATGCCCTTTCAGAAATAATTAGGAGGAATAAATTCATGGCTAAGACTTCAATGAAGATTAAGCAGCAGCGTCCCGCAAAGTTCTCTACCAGAGAATATACTCGTTGCCGTATTTGCGGTCGTCCCCACGCTTATCTGAGAAAATACGGAATTTGCAGAATTTGCTTCCGTGAATTAGCATATAAAGGACAGATTCCGGGTGTAAAGAAGGCATCCTGGTAATCAGCGATTAATAAGGAGGAAAAATTCATGGCAGTTGTGAGTGATCCTATTGCAGATATGCTTACTAGAATTCGTAACGCAAACGCTGCAAAGCACGATACAGTAGATGTACCTTCTTCCAAGATGAAGCTGGCTATCGCTAACATTCTGGTAGATGAGGGATATATCGCAAAATATGAACTGGTAGACGAAGGCGCGTTCCAGACCATCCGCATCACTCTTAAGTATGGTGCAGACAAGAGCGAGAAGGTTATCGCTGGTCTGAAGAGAATTTCCAAGCCTGGTCTGCGTGTGTATGCTGGCGCTGAGGAGCTTCCCAAGGTACTGGGCGGCCTCGGAATCGCTATCATTTCCACCAACAAGGGTGTTATGACTGATAAGGAAGCTCGTAAGCTCAACATTGGCGGCGAGGTTCTGGCATACATTTGGTAATTATTAAAATCAATTAAAGAAAATTTGGAGGTACGGGCATGTCACGTATAGGAAGAATGCCAATCGCGATCCCTGCAGGTGTTACTGTAGAGGTTGCAGAAAATAATAAGGTTACCGTTAAGGGACCTAAGGGAACTCTTGAGAGAGTTCTCTCCAATGAGCTGACCGTTAAGGTTGAGGATGGCAACGTTGTAGTTGAGCGTCCCAACGATCTGAAGAGAATCAAGTCCCTTCACGGACTGACCAGAACCCTGATCAACAACATGATCGTTGGTGTTACCAAGGGTTATGAGAAGGTTCTTGAGATCAACGGTGTAGGTTACCGTGCACAGAAGCAGGGTAAGGTACTGACCCTGTCTCTTGGTTACTCCCATCCGGTTGAGATGGTTGACCCTGAGGGTATCGAGGCTGTTTGCGAAGGTCAGAACAAGATCGTCGTAAAGGGTATCGATAAGGAAAAGGTTGGCCAGTATGCAGCTGACATCAGAGATAAGAGACGTCCTGAGCCTTATAAGGGCAAGGGTATCAAGTACGCTGATGAAGTGATCAGACGTAAAGTCGGTAAGACCGGTAAGAAATAATAAAGGAGGAGTGGCAAGATGATTAGCAAGAAATCAAGTAGCGAAGTTCGCAGAAAAAAGCATAGAAGACTGCGTAACCACCTGAGCGGAACCTCTGCAAGACCCCGCTTGGCTGTGTTCAGAAGCAATAATCATATGTACGCTCAGATTATCGACGATACGGTTGGCAACACTCTGGTTGCAGCATCTACCGTAGAGAAGGAAATCGCAGCAGAGCTGGAGTACACCAACAACGTTGAGGCTGCAGCTTATGTTGGAACTGTTATTGCAAAGCGTGCTCTTGAGAAGGGTATCACTACCGTCGTATTCGATAGAGGCGGATTCATTTATCAGGGCAAGGTAAAGGCTCTGGCAGATGCAGCAAGAGAAGCTGGTCTGGAATTCTAAGCAGGAGGAGAACAACACATGAAGCGTACTATTATTAATGCTAAAGATTTAGAGCTGAATGAAAAAGTTGTTTCCATCAAGCGTGTAACCAAGGTTGTTAAGGGTGGTCGTAACTTCCGCTTTTCCGCTTTGGTAGTTGTTGGTGACGGCAACGGACACGTAGGTGCTGGTATCGGTAAGGCAGCTGAAATTCCGGAAGCTATCCGCAAGGGTAAAGAGGATGCTGCAAAGAACCTGATCTCCGTTCCGATTGATGAGAACAAGAGTATCACCCATGATTTCATCGGCAAGTTCGGAAGTGCTTCCGTACTGATCAAGAGAGCTCCGGAAGGTACCGGTATCATCGCCGGCGGCCCCGCTCGTGCCGTAATTGAGCTGGCTGGTATCCAGAATATTCGTACCAAGTCCCTGGGCTCCAACAACAAGCAGAACGTAGTTCTTGCAACCCTGGCTGGTCTTGCAGCACTGAAGACCCCCGAGGAAGTTGCTAAGAAGCGCGGCAAGTCTGTTGAAGAGCTGTAATTCAGCTAAAGGAGGTTATTGACATGGCAGACAAGTTAAAAGTAACATTGGTGAAGTCACCGATCGGTGCAGTTCCCAAGCACAAAAAGACAGTCGAAGCCCTTGGCCTTAAGAAGCTGAACAAGACTGTAGAATTGCCGGATAACGATGCAGTTAGAGGTATGCTCTGGCACGTTAAGCATCTGGTAAAAGTTGAAGAGATCTAATTAGTAGAAGGAGGTGCAAGAGATGGATTTATCTAATTTACAGCCCGCTGTAGGCTCCACCCATAGCAGCAATTTCAGAAGAGGCCGTGGACATGGTTCAGGCAACGGAAAGACTGCTGGTAAGGGCCACAAAGGTCAGAAGGCACGTTCCGGTGCTCCCAGACCTGGTTTTGAGGGCGGTCAGATGCCTCTGTACAGACGTCTTCCCAAGCGTGGATTCACCAACAGAAACTCCAAGACCATCGTTGGAATCAATGTTGCAGCACTGGAGTGTTTTGAGAATGATACCGTTGTAACCGTTGAGACTCTGATGGAGTGCGGTATCGTTAAGAATCCTCAGGATGGCGTAAAGATCCTTGGCAACGGAGAGCTGACCAAGAAGCTTACCGTAAAAGTTGATGCATTCAGTGAAGGAGCAAAGGCAAAAATCGAAGCATGTGGCGGAACCTGCGAGGTGATCTAATATGCTGAAGACATTGCGCAATGCTCTCCGGGTTGAAGAGATCCGGAAAAGACTGTTGTATACGTTTTTGATTATTCTGGTTGTTCGTTTCGGTTCACAGCTGCCGATCCCCGGTGTAGACAGAGAGTATCTGGCAAATGTGTTTAAGAACTCAACGATCGACGCATTTAACTTCTTTGATGCAATGACAGGTGGTTCCTTTGCGAACTGCTCTGTCTTTGCACTGAGCATTACCCCTTACATCAACGCATCCATTATTATGCAGCTGCTGACCATCGCTATCCCCAAGCTGGAGGAGATCCAGAAGGATGGCGAGGAAGGTAAGAAGAAGATCAATAAGTGGAGCCGCTGGATGACAGTTGCGCTGGCATTGATCGAGGCTACTGCGATGGCGATTGGTTTTGGAAACAGCATGATCGTTGATTATACCTGGTATAACGTAATCGTAGTTGTTCTGACCATGGTTGGCGGAAGTGCTTTCCTGATGTGGTTGGGCGAGCAGGGCACCGAGAAGGGTATCGGAAGCGGTATTTCCCTTATCCTGCTGGTTAACATCCTTGCTCGTATTCCTGATGACTTTGCAACCCTCTATTATGCATTTGTATCAGGAAAGAACATTCTTCTGGCACTGCTTGCAGTGATCATCATTCTTGCAGTAATCATTGGAATGATCATGTTTGTAGTACTTCTCTCCGATGGTGTGAGAAAGGTTCCTGTGCAGTACGCAAAGAGAATTCAGGGACGCAGAACCGTTGGCGGCCAGACCTCCAACATCCCGATCAAGGTAAACACCGCAGGTGTTATCCCCGTGATCTTCGCATCTTCCCTGATGTCCTTCCCCGCAATTATCGCTCAGTTCTTCGATGTGAGCAATGAGACTGTTGGCGGAAAGATCCTTATTGCATTGCAGTCCAGCAGCTGGTGCAGATTTACCGCTGATGCCTGGTACTATTCCTTTGGTCTGATTGTATATGTAGTGCTCATCGTGGCATTTGCATATTTCTACACCTCAGTGAGCTTCAACCCCACTGAGATCGCAGAGAACATGAAGAAGCAGGGTGGATTTGTTCCCGGTATTCGTCCCGGTAAGCCCACTGCAGAGTACCTGAATCACATTCTCAACTACCTGGTATTCTTTGGAGCAGCCGGTCTGATCGTTGTTGCGCTGATCCCCATCGTGGTAAGCGGCGTATTCAGCATCGGTTCCATCTCCTTCGGTGGAACCTCCCTCATCATTATCGTAGGTGTAGTGATGGAGGATCTGAAGCAGATCGAGTCCAAGATGCTTGTGAGATACTATAAGGGATTCCTTAACGACTAAACAGGTTTATCCTGAAAGATACAGAAGCCAAAGCTGCAGTGAGGGATCACTGTGACTTTGGCGGCTGTGTGCGTATTGGGAGACTGTCAGACATAGCATGATCAGCAGGAGTGAAGGACAGAATGAAGATTATCATGTTAGGTGCGCCCGGTGCAGGAAAAGGCACTCAGGCAGAGAAAATTGAAGAAAAGTATCAGATTCCCCATATTTCTACCGGTGATATCCTGAGAGCGAATATCTCTGCAGGAACCGCTTTGGGTAAGAAAGCTGCGGAATATATTGATCAGGGACTTCTGGTTCCCGATGAATTGGTTGTGGATCTGGTTGTGGATCGTATCCACCAGCCGGATTGTGAGAAGGGATATATCCTGGATGGTTTCCCCCGCACCATTCCTCAGGCAGAATATCTGGACAAAGCGTTGGCTGAGATGGGTACATCCATTACCTGTGCCATCGACGTGGAAGTTCCGGATGAGTCCATTATCCGCCGGATGTCCGGCAGACGTGCATGTCTCCATTGTGGAGCAACCTATCACGTCGTATTTGCTGCACCTGAGAAGGAAAATATCTGTGACAAGTGCGGCAGTGAGCTTCATCTCCGCGATGATGACAATGAGGAGACCGTGAGAACCCGTCTCCAGGTATATCATCGACAGACACAGCCTCTGCTTGACTACTACGGAGAGAAGGGCGTTCTCAAGGTAGTAGACGGAACAAAAGAGTTGGATGAAGTATTTGACTCCGTTGTGAAGATTCTGGGAGAGTAACTTATGGCAGTGACGATTAAATCTCAGAGAGAGATCGAACTGATGAGAGAGGCCGGACGGATCCTTGGATTGGTTCATGCCGAGCTGGGAAAAGAGATCAAACCGGGAATGACCACAAAGGCTATCGATCGCCTTGGCGAGACGATGATCCGTGACTACGGTGGAAAGCCTTCATTCCTTCATCTCTATGATTTTCCGGCATCCATCTGTATTTCCGTCAATGACGAGGTTATTCACGGAATTCCCAGCAAACACCGGATCATCCGGGACGGCGATATCGTCAGTCTGGATGTGGGAGTTGAATATAAAGGATATCATTCCGATGCAGCCCGCACATGGGGCGTCGGAGAGATCAGCAAGGAAGCGCAAAATCTGATCGATGTGACCAGACAGAGCTTTTTTGAGGGGATCAAGTATGCCAAGGCCGGCAATCATCTGTATGACATCAGCAAAGCGATTCAGGCTTACGCGGAGAGCTTTGGATACGGTGTGGTCAGAGACTTTGTGGGACATGGCATTGGCCAGCAGGTCCATGAGGATCCTGAGGTCCCCAACTTCGCACAGAGAAAACGCGGCATCAAGCTGATGCCCGGAATGACATTGGCTATCGAGCCGATGATCAATCAAGGAACTTGGGAAGTGGAATGGATGGCAGATGAGTGGACCATCGTCACAGCTGACGGAAGTCTTTCTGCTCACTACGAGAACACCATCCTGATCACGGACGGGGAACCGGAAATCTTAAGCATTTGATTGTGGGAACACGAAGTGTGAAGCGATCAGCTTTAATCGTCAGTTTGTGTAAAACGCAGGAGGTAAGCGTTAATGTCCAAGAGTGACGTAATTGAAATTGAGGGAACTGTAATCGAGAAACTCCCTAACGCCATGTTCCAGGTGGAGTTGGAAAATGGACATCGGGTGCTGGCGCATATCAGCGGAAAGCTGCGTATGAATTACATCCGCATCTTGCCCGGTGATAAGGTAACATTGGAATTATCTCCCTATGATCTGAGCAAAGGCCGTATCATTTGGAGAGATAAATAAGTGCAAAAAATTGCCAAAATAGTACTTGCATTTTTGTAAAAACTTTGCTATACTTATTTGGCGACTTTTTGTGGAAGGAGAAAATACCGTGAAAGTAAGAGCATCTGTAAAACCGATTTGCGAAAAGTGCAAGGTTATCAAGAGAAAAGGCAGCATTCGGATTATCTGTGAAAATCCGAAGCATAAGCAGAGACAGGGTTAATTTATCCTATCAAGATTCGCAGAACCACTAGAATTGAAAATAAGTATGGAGGTAGTACACAATGGCTCGTATCGCAGGTGTCGATTTGCCCAGAGAAAAACGTGTTGAGATCGGATTGACTTATATCTACGGCATTGGCAGAGTAAGCTCTAATCGCTTGCTTGCTGCTGCTGAGGTAAATCCCGATACTCGTGTAAAGGATCTGACCGACGACGAAGTAAAGCGTATCACTGCTGCTATCGAAGCAGACCATCTGCTGGTAGAGGGTGACCTGAGACGTGAGACTGCTATGAACATCAAGCGTCTTCAGGAAATCGGCTGCTACAGAGGAATCCGTCATCGTAAAGGCCTGCCTGTTCGCGGACAGAATACCAAGAACAACGCACGTACTCGTAAGGGTCCCAAGAAGACTGTAGCAAACAAGAAGAAGTAATTTCCCATAGCGAGCTTTTGGCCTCTTTTGTGCCGGACATGTTCCGGCACTGTTGGAGTGTCAAGAGATCTTTTGTGGAGATTGCACGAAAGCTACAGCCCGTATCCGTGAATTAGCCGCGGAAACGGCGTATCTGTATCAAACATGGATTGAAAATTTATAGAAAGGAACCCATAAGGGAGGTTAGTTTAGAAATGGCGAAGAAAGTGTCAGCAAAGAAAGTGACAAAAAAGCGTGTCAAGAAGAACGTTGAACACGGACAGGCTCACATCCAGTCATCTTTTAACAATACTATCGTTACATTAACGGATGCTCAGGGTAACGCATTATCATGGGCAAGTGCAGGCGGTCTGGGATTTAGAGGTTCAAGGAAATCTACTCCTTATGCAGCGCAGATGGCGGCTGAGACTGCAACTAAGGCAGCACTTGTGCATGGATTAAAGTCTGTAGACGTTCTGGTAAAGGGCCCCGGCTCAGGCCGTGAGGCAGCTATTCGTGCTCTGGCAGCATGTGGACTTGAAGTTACCAGCATTAAGGATGTTACTCCGGTACCCCATAACGGATGTCGTCCGCCCAAACGTAGAAGAGTTTAATTTTATTAGGAGGTGCATATAAATGGCAGTCAATAGAGTTCCTGTTCTCAAAAGATGCAGATCACTTGGACTGGATCCGGTTTACATCGGAATCGACAAGCAGTCAAACAGAGAATTGAAGAGAGCCAATAAGAAGATGAGCGAGTATGCTCTTCAGCTGCGTGAAAAGCAGAAGGCAAAGTTCATCTATGGTGTATTAGAGAAGCCTTTCAGAAATTACTATAAAAAAGCTAGCCGTATGAAGGGTCTGGCAGGTGAGAACCTGATGACCATGCTGGAGAGCCGTCTGGACAACGTACTGTTCCGTGCAGGATTCGGAAGAACCCGTATGGAGACTCGTCAGATCGTTGACCACAAGCATGTTCTGGTAAACGGCAAGTGCGTAAACATTCCTTCTTACCTGGTTAAGGCAGGGGATGTAGTATCCATCAAGGAGGACGCAAAGTCTTCCCAGCGTTATAAGGATGTCCTGGAGGTAACTGCAGGCAGACTTACCCCCGAGTGGCTTGATGTTGATCAGGAGAACCTGGTTGCAACCGTTAAGCAGCTTCCTACCCGCGAGATGATCGATGTTCCGGTAGATGAGATGCTTATCGTCGAGCTGTACAATAAGTAATATAACGATAAAAGTTCCGAACGGCGACCATGAGGAGGGCATGCTTGCATGTTCCGAGTCATGGGCATCGGGAGGACGAGACGATATGAGCAAAAAAGCTGTGCGAAGCGCAGCGATTTGCGAATGTCGGCGGTGATTGTGAGAATGCGAAGCATGAAGCAATCAACTTTTATGTTAGATAGTTTAATCACCCCTCGAATTATAGCCCAGAAGGAGGGATATCATGTTCGATTTTGAAAAACCGAGTATTGAAATTGCAGAGTTATCAGAAGATAAATCCTATGGCCGTTTCGTTGTAGAACCTCTTGAGAGAGGATACGGCACAACCCTGGGTAATTCACTGAGACGTATCATGCTGTCCTCTTTGCCCGGAGCTGCTATCAGCCAGGTAAAGATCGATGGTGTTCTTCATGAGTTCAGCCCCATCCCCGGTGTTAAGGAGGATGTGACTGAGATCATCATGAACCTGAAGAACCTTGCTATTCGCAACAGCAGCGAGAGCGATGAGCCCAAAACTGCATACATCGAGTGCGAAGGTGAGTGTGTGGTAACTGCAGCTGATATTCAGGCAGATCCCGACATCGAGATCCTCAACAAGGATCAGGTGATCGCAACCTTGAGTGGCGGTGCGGATTGCAGACTGTACATCGAGCTTACCATTACCAAGGGCCGCGGATATGTCAGCGCAGATCGCAACAAAAATGCAGATCTGCCCATCGGCATTATCGCAATTGACTCTATCTATACTCCCGTTGAGCGTGTAAACATGGCAGTTGAGAATACCCGTGTGGGTCAGCAGACTGACTATGACAAGCTCACCTTGGATGTATATACCAACGGAACACTTGCTCCCGACGAGGCAGTCAGCCTGGCTGCTAAGGTTCTCTGTGAGCACCTGAATTTGTTTGTTGACCTCTCTGACAATGCAAAGACTGCAGAGATCATGGTAGACAAGCAGGACGATGAGAAGGGCAAGGTTCTGGAGATGAATATCGACGAGCTGGAGCTTTCCGTTCGTTCCTACAACTGCCTGAAGCGCGCAGGTATCAACACCGTTGAGGAGTTGACCAACCGTACTGCGGAGGATATGATGAAGGTGAGAAACCTTGGTCGTAAGTCTCTCGAGGAAGTGCTTGGCAAGTTGAAAGAGTTGGGTCTGGAGCTGCACAGCGCCGACTGATCAACTCGATTGTACCCCACAGATCTAAATATAGTGGATAAAAACACCCGTCAATAAGGCCGATGCGCATGACGACAAGTGTTCCACAGATGGAGGAAAAGAAATTATGGCAGGTTATAGAAAGCTTGGAAGAACTTCTAATCAGAGAAAGGCAATGCTTCGCGCATTGACCACCAACCTGATCCTGAATGGTAAGATCGTTACCACCGAGACCAGAGCTAAGGAAATTCGTAAAGAAGTTGAGAAGCTGATCGCATTGGCTATCCGTGAGAAGGACAACTACGAGACCGTTACCGTTATGGCTAAGGTTGCTCGTAAGGACAAGGATGGCAAGCGTGTGAAGGAAGTTGTAGATGGTAAGAAGGTTACCGTATACGACGAGGTAGAGAAGACCATCCGCAAGGATATGCCCAGCAGACTGCACGCACGTCGTCAGATGCTTCAGGTTCTCTACGTTCCTACCAAGGTAGCAGAGAGCGGCAAGGCTAAGGATAACGTTAAGGTTGACCTTCCTGCAAAGCTGTTCGACGAGATCGCTCCCAAGTACGTTGACCGCAAGGGCGGTTACACCCGTATCATCAAGATCGGACCTCGTAAGGGCGATGCTGCTATGGAAGTAGTTATCGAGCTGGTTTAATCACTGATCGAGAAACGAATGCATAAACAACTCACAGGCTGTATGTACCGGATGGTATGTACAGCCTGTTTTGTATTGCAAATTGACAATTGGATTTTGATATTATACAATGAACACAATAAACCGGTTCGGAGGTAAGGATATGAAAAAGAGCAAGGTAGTTGTGTTTGGAAGTTTTGTTATGGATCTGATGGCGAGAGGACCTCATTTACCCAGACCGGCTGAGTCTGTCAAGGGCACCATGTTCCAGATGGGGCCAGGCGGCAAGGGATTTAATCAGTGCGTAGCAGCTCACAAGGCCGGAGCTGAGGTGACGATGGTGACAAAACTCGGAAGAGACAGCTTTGCCGATGTGGCATTGGATACCATGAAGGAATTGAATATGTCGTCAGAGCATATTCTTTACACCGATCAGGTGTCAACCGCAACAGCACTGGTCGTCGTCGATGAAAATACCGCTCAGAACCAGATCATGGTCATTCCCGGATCATTGAATACCATTACCGCGGATGAGGTTGCCGGGATTGAATCCTTGATCAAGGAAGCGGAATATCTGTTGATCCAGCTTGAGGTCAACCAGGATGCCAATGAGTTGGTTGTGGATATGGCAGAGAAATATGGCTGCAAGGTTATCATGAATCTGGCACCGTATTCACCGGTTTCCGATGCGTTTTTGGCCAAGGCATATATGGTGACACCGAATGAGGTGGAGGCAGAAGGGATGACCGGTATCGTGGTTTCGGACACCGAGTCCGCAAAAAAGGCGGCAGATATCCTTCGCGAAAAAGGGATAGAGATCGTCGTGATCACCTTGGGTTCGAGAGGCGCGTTTATTTCAACAAAGGACAGGGCAGAGCTGGTGCCTGCCTTTAAAGTAAATGCACAGGATACCACCGGCGCGGGGGATGCCTTTAACGGCGGACTTCTCGCAGCATTGTCGGAGGGGAAAGACATTTGGGAGGCTGCAAGGTTTGCCTCTGCATTGGCGGCGTTGTCTGTACAGAAGAAGGGTGCGGCGGTTTCCATGCCCTGGAGAAACGAGATCGAGGATTTTTTGGCGGCACAGAAATGAAATGAGGACGGAAATGAACACAGATAGACGAAGTGTCCTGAAATTTAGATGGTTGCTCGTGCCGGTGCTTATGCTCATGCTGTCGATGGTGGGATGTCAGCAGATTGAACAGCCAAATGAGCCGCCATGGACGGAGGGTGTATCGGATACCTCTGTCTCGTCAGAGATGACGACCCGGGCAACGACCGAGATCGTGACTGAGGAAGCTTCCGAGGAAAGCCTGACAGAGACTCAGGAGCAAATGTCCCATGAGGAAGAAGACGGATATTACAGTGATTTGGGAAAAAATAGTCTTTTTTGGGAAATTCCCGAATATCCCTTTGACATTTATCTGGAGCATCGGAATATGGGAGATGCTGAGATGTTGATCTTTGAGGAGGCCAAGACGGATGAGGGTTACCTTCAGTACATGGAGATCCTTGACGAGGCCGGGTGTGAGCTTTATGCAAAAAATCAGATCAAAAACAGTCATTACTCCACATGGCTGAGTGGTGAAACGACGGTGACAGCCATTTACATCAATGGTTACAGCAGAGTCCATCTCATCGCAGAGGAGACCGGAGGATTGCCGGGCCTTTTGGAGGATAATGTATACAATGATTACGGAGTGGAAAATCTGGTGGCGCAGATTGGCGCTGACTATGATGGAACCATCAACAACGGAATGTGTTACGTTTATCGGCTTTGTGACGGCAGCTTTTTGATCGTGGATTCCGGTCACGAGGAGGATGGCTGTGCCGATGCACTGTACGAAACCTTATGCCGGCTGGCACCGGACCCGGAACATATTGTGATCGCAGCCTGGTTTCTCACCCACGCCCACGGGGATCACATGGGAGGATTTATCCGTTTTTCCGACAAATATGCAGATAGGGTGACGTTGGAGCAGGTCATCTATAATTATCCCAATGCGAAGAGTTTTCGCGACAGCGGTGCGCATTTGGAATGGAGAGTAAAAACGGAACGGGTATGCGAATATTATGAGGGATTGAAGGTAATTGAAGCGCATCCCGGGCAGAAGTTTTATATTCGCGATGCGGAAATAGAAATGCTGTTTACCTGGGATCTGCTCAAATCGGAGATCACTTATTTTAACAATACATCCCTCGTTCTCACCATTGATCTGGATGGAGAGCGTATCATGCAGTTGGGAGATTGTGGCCCCCTTGCATCGGAGACGATCGCTTTGATGTACGGTGCTTACCTGAAGTCGGACATTGTTCAGGTGTCCCACCATGGGTACAAAGGAGCATCCTCGTTGCTGTATCGTTGGATCGATGCAGACGTGGCGCTGTGGCCCACGACGAAGGCCAACTATGAAAAATATAAGGGTGCGGAATATAATAGGCCGCTGCAGGAATCGGAAGTGATTTATCTGGCTGACCGCGAGGTTACCGTGATCCCGCTGCCTTACGATGGGGAGAATGTGCAGAGTTGGAGTGCCTACGAGGAGTGAGGAGAGAACATGTCTGATTGAGAGAACTGGTGAGCCTGATTCTTGATCCGTCTTTATGATGCTGTTTTTTGTTACAGACATATTACGAAACGATTAACAATTATTACAATCCGAGAGCATAGATTGACGCGAGGGGTAAATCGCTGATATGATATATCTGTAATCAGGAAAAGGAGGGGGATCATGAGAACAAGATTTAGCGTGAGGCGATGCCTTGGGATACTGTTTTCTATAATTGTGATGTTTTCTGTTGCGGGATGTCAAAGGAGCGGATTGACGATCACGTCGGAGTGTGGTGAAAATACAGAAAACGGACAATCATTTGAGGAATGTATAACAACTGAAGAAGGAACCGAAGCGACATTGACTGAAGAATTTCAGAAAGAATCAGAAGAGAAATCTGAACCGGATGAGGCACCGCCGATGAAATCTGAACCGGATGAGGCACCGCCGATCCCGTCAAGGGAGAGTGAAGAAGAGGATATATCTGAGGCAAAAGAAAAGATAGAGATTGTATATGAACTGGATCCGGAGCAGAGCTTCTATTATGTTGAGATGCCCCTTGACGGCGATATCAAAAAGGAGGGGGATCAGTATGTAATCGAGGGAGAAATGCACTATGCCGGAGAGGTAGTCATTACCTGGCAGCAGAAGGAACTTCTCGATGCGGGCGAAGCAGTGTTGGTTATCATGTATCAGGGAAATGAGGTGGATCGGGTTGTTCAATATAATCTTGGAAGAGAGTATCACGGAGCGGACAAAGAGGATACCTTTTTTGCCCAATATAAAGGAACGAATAGCATAGGGCGATTCTGGCTCGTGAAATCGCCGGAGTCGGATCAGTTTATGTCGGCAGCGGGGATAGAGTTATCGGCTGAGCCTTACAATGGAGTCGGTTATTCATTGGGGTATGCGGAAGCGTTTCCCAAGGCATACTATGAAATTATTTTGGAAAGGGAATACCGACTAGAGGTTCCTGCAGATACCATTATCGAACCGTATTATTTTCTGGCCTATACGTATTCCTACAGTGATCGGGAGAAATATGAGGAACTGGTGAAGCAGACCTGGACAGTGGATCGATACTGTGAGGAGGCGATTATTCCGGATAGGCAGCGAGGTCACTGGCTTCATATATATGAAGAAAATGGGAATGTCGTAAAGATCGTTGAGCCGTTTACCTCATAAATTGCGCACTGCGCATCCCGCGGAGCATTTTTGCTTTATAGAAACGAAGCTTCCTATAAAGTAAAAAAATCGATATCTCACGATATCGACCAACAATCTGCCTTTTTTTTGGGGGGGGACTACGGCAGCCTGGGGGGACTGCCGTAGCATGAGTGTGAAAAAGCTAAAACAATCACTTGCGTGATGCACTTTCAATATAACCAACATATGTGAACAAATTATGAACAAATTTATAAAATCTTAAGATTTTTTACAAAAGTGGCGATTATCCGACATTTTCAAACAAAAATATACAGAAAAGTGGAGGAAACATTGATTGACAAGAATTTTTGTTTGATATCTTTGTAAAAAAAATTAAAGAAAAGACTTCACAGAACAGATTTTTCAGCATATAATGGATGTATTGGTTAATACTATGGAAGAACAAGGAGGAGAAAACATGTTTTTTTCAGCCGATATCGGCATTGATCTGGGAACAGCCAGCATTTTGGTTTATATAAAGGGCAAAGGTGTTGTGTTAAAAGAGCCCTCAGTTGTTGCATTTGACCGCGATACCAATGAGATCAAGGCGATCGGTGAGGAGGCCAGAGTGATGATCGGCCGTACTCCCGGAAATATCGTGGCAGTGCGTCCTCTTCGTCAGGGTGTGATTTCCGATTACACGGTGACGGAAAAGATGATGAAGTATTTTATTACTAAGGCACAGGGCGGCAGAACCCTGCGCAAGCCCCGCATCAGTGTATGTATCCCCAGCGGTGCTACTGAGGTGGAAAAGAAGGCGGTTGAGGATGCAACCTATTCTGCAGGAGCCAAGGAAGTGGTGATCATTGAGGAGCCCGTTGCGGCAGCGATCGGTTCCGGTATCGATATTTCCAAAGCGTGTGGTAACATGATCGTAGATATCGGCGGTGGTACCTCTGATATCGCAGTGATCTCTCTGGGAGGCACCGTTGTCAGTGCATCGGTAAAGACTGCCGGCGATGATTTCGATGAGGCGATCGTTCGTTATATGCGTAAGAAGCACAATCTGTTGGTCGGTGAGCGTACTGCTGAGGAAATTAAGATCCAGATCGGCTGCGCATACAAGCTGCCTGAGATTCAGACCATGGAGGTTCGGGGACGTAATCTGGTGACCGGTCTGCCTAAGACCATGACCATCACCTCCGACGAGATTCTGGATGCTCTGCATGATAGTGCGATGATTATTGTTGATGCTGTACACAATGTTCTGGAGCGTACTCCACCTGAACTGGCAGCGGATATTTTTGAGAGAGGTATTGTTCTCACCGGTGGCGGCGCATTGCTGCGTGGACTGGATCAGCTGATCGAGGAGCGCACCGGCATCAATACCATGATTGCCGAGGAACCGACGACTGCTGTGGCTATCGGAACCGGAAAGTTCATCGAGTTCTTAGGAAAGAAATAAGCCATGGGACCATATCGCACTGGGCTTGCACAGGGGCGATCATTGGCATATGGCACCTGAACAATCGAGCAGGAGAGTCGAGGCTGCTGCTGGATACCCACGGTAAGGTGGCAATCGGAGACGGTTGTCGCTTTGCTGTGGTGTGTCCGTGGCAGCTTTTTTGATACACACCGGACTCACTGAAGAGTACGGATGTATTGATGGGAAAAAAGCGGTAAATAGATGCGTGGAGGAAGAAAAACCCATGAGCACACTGTCGGGATATGTGGAGCACATTGTGTATCGCAATGAGGAAAATGGATACACGGTGATGGAGCTTGCAGACAAAGGAAAAGAATATACGGTGGTCGGCACATTTCCCCATGTGGCGGAGGGCGAGTATCTGGAAGTCACCGGTACAGAGAAAAATCACCCTCTCTATGGCAAGCAGTTGGTGATGGAGAGCTACGAGTGGAAGGTGCCGGCTGATGCGGCGGCCATCGAGCGGTATCTGGCGTCTGGTGCCATCAAGGGTGTTGGAGCTTCTCTGGCGGCAAGGATCGTTAAGAAATTCGGCGACGATACCTTTCGGATCATGGAGGAGGAGCCGGAGCGTTTGGCGGAGGTCAAGGGCATCAGTATGAAAGGGGCCATGCAGATCGCATCCCAGATGGCTGAACGGCAGGACATGCGCCAGGCCATGATCTTCCTTCAGGAATTCGGGATTACCATGAATCTGGCGGCGAAGATTTATGAGCGGTACGGGAGTAAGGTTTACGAGGTCCTTCGGACCAATCCATATCGGCTGGCGGAGGATATTAACGGAATCGGATTTAAGATCGCCGATGAGATCGCAGCCAGGGCAGGCATCAGTCCTGACTCCGATTACCGGATCAAATGCGGCATTTTCTATGCACTGCAGCAGGCGTTGGGCAATGGACACGTTTACCTGCCGGAACAGGAACTTTTGGCGGCCACTCAGGAACTGCTGGGAGTGGGGCTTGAGTCGCTGGAAAAACAGATCATGGATCTGTCTGTGGATCGAAAGATCATTGTGCGGGAGGAGACGATCCGGCGAGTATACCTCAGTAAATATTATTACATGGAGATGAACTGTGCCCGCATGCTTACGGATCTGAATGTGGTCATGCCTGAGTCAGAAAGGGCCGTAGAAGACCGTATTCGCCGCATAGAGCGGGAGGAAAAGCTGGAGCTGGATATTTGTCAGCGAAGCGCCGTAAAGGAGGCTGCAAACAGCGGATTACTGATTCTCACCGGAGGACCCGGTACAGGAAAGACGACCACCATCAAGGCCATTATCCATTACTTTGAGCAGGAGGAGATGGATGTGCTGCTGGCGGCACCTACAGGAAGGGCTGCCAAGCGGATGAGTGAAGCGACCGGCCGGGAGGCAAGGACGATCCATCGAATGCTGGAGTTGTCCGGCGGCCAGGATGAGTCCATGTCGGAAGGTCGGTTTGCCAGAGATGAGCAAAATCCTCTGGAGTGTGATGTGATCGTGGTGGACGAGGTTTCCATGGTGGATATTCATCTGCTCCATGCGCTCCTTCGGGCCGTTACCGTGGGAACCAGGCTGATTCTGGTGGGCGATGTTAACCAGCTGCCCAGTGTGGGGCCGGGAAATGTCCTCCGGGATGTTATCCGCTCCGAATGTTATCCGGTAGTCCGTCTGACTCGGATATTCCGGCAGGCGGCGGCCAGCGACATTATTGTGAATGCCCATCGGATCAATGCAGGCGAGCATATCAGCACGGCGCCCGGGAGCAAGGATTTCCTGTTTGTCCATCGTGATCAGCCCCAGGCGATTCTCAATGCAGTGATCGGTCTGGTGCGGGATAAGCTGCCCCCTTATGTGCAGGCGGAGCCCTGCGACATACAGGTGATGACGCCCATGCGCAAGGGCACATTGGGAGTTGATAATCTGAATACGGTCCTTCAGCAGTTTTTGAATCCTGCAGACGATAAGAAGAAGGAAAAAGAACTGCCCCACGGTATCTTCCGGGAGGGAGACAAGGTGATGCAGATCAAAAATAACTATCAGATGGAGTGGGAGATCACCAACCGTTACGGGATTCCCATCGATGCGGGAACGGGGGTATTTAACGGAGATATCGGTGTGATCCGTGAGATCAATCTGTTTGCAGAGGAATTGGTGGTGGAATTTGATGAGGGAAGGCAGGTTCATTATTCGTTTAAAGAGGCGGATGAACTGGAGCTGGCCTACGCAATTACCATACATAAATCCCAGGGAAGCGAGTACCCGGCGGTGGTGATTCCGGTGCACAGCGGCCCGAGGATGCTGATGACCAGAAACCTGCTGTACACGGCGGTGACCAGAGCAAAAAAATGTGTCTGCATCGTAGGATTGGACAGCTCTTTTACCGACATGATTGACAACCGGATCGAGCAGAAACGGTACTCTTCCCTGGATGAGCAGATACGTTCATTTGCGGGGATGAATTAAAACGATGGAAAATCTGCAGAGGCAGGTTTTGTTTACGACTTACGAAAGAAGAGTTTGACTGAGGATGGTCAGCTCTTCTTTTTGTGTTGATAAAAAGAGTTGGGAGGGATATATACCATGATGGGAGGGCGAACGGCAAAGAGAGGGAGAGCGTGGCGGTTTTTACTGGACATATTGTATCCCAGAAAATGTCCGGTCTGTGACCGGATCATCATGCCTAAGGGAGCCTTGATCTGTCCGCCGTGCCGTGGTCGAATCAGCTTTATTCGGGAGCCTCGGTGCAAAAAGTGTGGAAAGGCATTGATGTTTGAGGAGAAGGAATATTGCGAAAACTGTAACGGTCAGGAACGGCGATTTATGTACGGATTGGCGCTGATGGAGTACGATAGCGTTGCCCGGAAAATATTGGCGGACCTGAAATATCACGGAAAAAGAGACAATGCAGACTATGTGGCGGCTGAGATGGCTCTTCGTTTGGGTGATGAGATAAGACGGGTAAAGCCGGATGTGCTGATTCCGGTGCCGGTTCATCCGAGGAGGAGAAGACTCAGGGGGTTTAACCAGGCAGAATTGTTGGCCAAAGGATTGGGAGAGAGGATGGATATTCCTGTGAGAACGGAGGCTTTGATTCGCGTGCGAAATACCCGACCACAGAAAGAATTGGGCAGCCTGGGGAGGTTAAACAATTTGCTGGAAGCCTTCACGGTGAGAAGATGGGATCCGCGTTGGAAGACGGTGTGGCTGGTGGACGATATTTATACCACCGGCAGTACGGTGGAAGCGTGTACCCGTATTCTGCTTACAGCCGGAGCTAAACGGGTATATGTCGTGTGTGCAGCCATCGGTAAAGATCGGTGAGCCGGGAATACAAGTCTCTCCAATCTCATAAGATAAATCGATGGGCATGGACAGCGTTTGGATTTGCATATGAAGCAGTGTGAGGGTGGAATGAGGAGAGAAAAGGTAGGCGGATGTCTGGTGATTCTGTTGTCGGTGATATTGCTTCCCTGTGTGATCACGCTTCTGATCGGTCGGGAAGCGGCAATGCCGGTATCAGGTGAGGCGGATGACGGTGGAGGACAGATCCGGCTGGAGGAGAATGGCCGGCGGATCGACCTGCAGGAATATCTCATTGGGGTGACGGCGGCACAGCTTCAGGGTGATACTGAGGTCGAGGTCATCAAGGCACAGATGATCCTGAATCGAACGTATTTCTATCATAGATTGGGAACGAGGAAGGCCTTATCGGGCGCGGAGCTGGAGCTTCAATATCTCCCTTCAGCGGAGAGGGAGGCTCGCTGGATCGGAGAGGGGGTCGAGGATGCAAAGGCCCGGTTTTTGCAGGCAGCAGTGGAGACGGATGGACTGGTGATGACCTGCCAGAGGCAATTGGCAGTGGGCATGTATCACCGGATCAGCAGTGGTCAGACACGGGATCTGTCGAAAGACTATCCCTATATCCATTCGGTAGACTGCGAACAGGATTTGCTGGCACCGGGCTATCTGACCGTGGTGGAATACAGTAGGCAGGCACTTAAGAAAGCATTGTCCGATGTGTGCGCGGAGGAGATTACCGATGATATTTTGCAAACCGGATTGCAGATCCTCGAAAAGGATGGCGCAGGCTATGTGAAAACCTTACTGGCAGGGACAGAAATCTGCGAGGGGGATCGGTTCGCCGATGCACTGGGATTGCCGTCCTCAGCGTTTTCCTTCCAATGGCCGGATAACGGAATGATCCGAATAATTTGTAAAGGGCAGGGGCATGGATTCGGGCTGAGTCAATACGGGGCATCCTGCATGGCGAAGGAGGGAAAGACTGCTGCTGAGATTTTGCATTATTATTTTAAAAATGTTGTGATAGAAACATGGAAGAAAGGCGAATAGAAAGCGATAATCAGGTAACACTATTACCGAGGTGATTATCGTGAAAAAACAAAATACATGGCTGACCATAGCACTTGGCGGACTGGTTACCGTGACGGTAGCGGCAGTGGCCATCGTGTGGTCCGGAACCCGGACAAAAGAAAATCCCGATATCGTGCTGGAATCTGACAACAGCCCAAATGCGGGAATGGATTACACAGAAGAAGTTCTGAGTGGAGACAGGGAAAACGTCGGCACTCCCGGTAAACAGGAAGATGACGAAAAAGTAGTTTACGGAACATGGGGAGTCAATGAGGAGATTATTTCCTCCTACATTGACCACCAGATTGCTCAGGAAAAACCGTCACAGACCACGGTGGTGAAACAGGATACCGAGGAGCCTCTTCCCGAGAACTCCGGGGATGAGGCGGTAGAGGCAGCGGGGAATCAGGTGCTGACCCTGAATTTCGCCCCGGAGGACCGTGTGAGCTGGCCGGTACAGGGAAATGTGATCCAGTATTACAGTATGGATACCACGGTGTATTTCCCCACGCTGGAACAGTACAAGTGCAGCCCTGCCATTGAGATCCAAAGCGAAGCGGGGACCGCTGTCAACGCACCGGCCAACGCCAAAGTGGTACAGATCGGTGAGGATGCAAAGATAGGTCGTTACCTTCGGCTGGAATTGGGAAATGAGTATGAGATCATCCTGGGTCAGCTGGCCGATGTCTGCGTGACGGAGGGAGACTATATAGCCCGGGGGACGCAGATCGGTACAGTGGCATCACCCACCCGCTACTATGTGGTGGAGGGAGATAATGTCTACTTCCAGATGCTGCATGGAGAGGAAACAGTAGATCCACTGGATTATCTCGAGTGAAGAAAGAGGCTACCACCTTGATTGATGGTGGCTTCTTTTTTTGCTGCTTTGATTGCCGGCACGAAAACCCGAAAACCACGCTCCCGCTCCGCTCATCCTCGCAGCGGACACTAAACTCCCCCGTCGCCGCGAGGCTTGGGTTCGTTAAGTGCCGGCGGGCTGAGAGGGGTTTTCTTTCGTTTTGTGCCGGCAATGTATGCAGAAAACGAAAAAACTGCCCACCTATTTGGTGGACAGCCCGCTCATGTAGCTGTTGTGGTAGCGACCATCTTCGGTCACATCCTCGCCGAACCAGGCGGGCGGGATGAATGACATGGCCTGCTCGATGGATTCAAATTCCACCTCGGCCAGATGAAGGCCGTTGTTCGGTGAGCCAAAGACATCTACCTCGGCGGTCAGGCCATCGTGGAGAGGGACAAGATAACGGGTTTTTCGGATGAGA